>JAJYTL010000174.1 GCA_021793055.1 Pseudomonadota bacterium | reverse complement strand
TAGCGAAGCCCATGCGAGCAGGACACCGGTGACGACGAAGATGCCGCCCATGACACGGAAGAGGCGGCGATATCGTCGCGATTGCAACAGCTTGATTTGCCAGTCGCACGACTGATCGGTAAAGAGGAGAAATCCGAAGCCGGCACCGATCCATACGGCGACGAAAACGACCGCGACTGGCCACGGTGGCCCTTGATTCGTCCACCCCTCCCATCCAATGCCGGCACGCAGCATACTACTCCCATACGCAAGAAACCCCAAGGCGAGAGGCATGCCGCCGCTGGCGATCTTCACCGCCATGGCGGCGACGATCGCCAGCGGAAAGGCCGAGGATGCGCCTTCAAAGCTCCGGCCCGTGCGAAGGACGGCATGACAGGCCGCGTCATAAGGTCACCGATCGCTTGTTCAGAACGCCGCTTAAGCGCCGGGAGAATTCAATCTGAGACCGTGCCAAGGCCTGTGGCCGGTTGTCTCGCTGCGCCTGCGATGCTATGCCTCGTCGGCTGGTATCCTGAGGGCGACGCGTCAAGGCGCCCCAGACAACGAGGATGGGAGGACATGAGCGAGCAATTCGACGGCACCATGCCGGTGCAAGAGCGGCATCGCTTCGACGTCGCGGCGCTCGAAGCCTATCTGACCCGGGCGGTCGAGGGATTCCGGGGTCCGCTCACCGTCGAGCAGTTCAAGGGCGGCCAGTCCAATCCCACCTTCCTGCTGACCACCCCGGGCCAGCGCTACGTGCTCCGCCGCAAGCCGCCGGGCAAGCTCCTGCCCTCGGCCCACGCGGTGGACCGCGAATTTCGCGTCATCAGCGCCTTGCAGAATACCGACGTGCCCGTCGCCCGCGCCCATGCGCTCTGCGAGGACGAGACCATCATCGGCACCGCCTTCTACGTCATGGAATATGTCGCGGGCCGGGTGCTGTGGGAGCCGACGCTGCCCAGCTACGGCAATGCCGAGCGCGCCGCGATCTACGACGAAATGAACCGCGTCATCGCGGCCTTGCACAAGGTCGATTACGCGGCCATCGGCCTCACCGGGTTCGGCCGGCCGGGGAACTATCTCGCGCGCCAGATCGCGCGCTGGACCAAGCAATACAAGGCTTCCGAGACCGAGAAGATCGAGGCCATGGAGTGGCTCATGGCGTGGCTCCCGGAAAACATCCCGCCCGAGGAGGAAACCGTCATCGTCCACGGCGACTACCGCCTCGACAACATGATCTTCCACATGACCGAGCCGCGTGTGCTCGCGGTGCTCGACTGGGAACTTTCGACGCTCGGGCATCCGCTCGCCGACTTCGCGTATCACTGCATGAACTGGCGCCTCGCGCCCGACGAATACCGCGGCCTCGGCGGCGTCGACCTCAAGGCGCTCGGCATCCCGACGGAGGCGGAATATGTCGCCGCCTATTGTCGGCGCACCGGGCGCGAAAAGATCGACAACTGGGACTATTACATCGCCTACAACATGTTCCGCCTGGCGGCCATCCTCCAGGGCATCATGGGGCGGGTCGTGGAAGGAACGGCGGCCAATCCGCGCGCCATCGAATCCGGCAAACGCGCCCGGCCGATGGCGGAAGCCGGCTGGCGGCAGGTCGAGAAGATTCTCGCCGGCGGTTGAGCCGGCGTCTCGCCCTGCTGCCCGGCCGCACGAGCCGGGCAGCAGGAACGAACGCGAGTGCCGTCTAGTTGTGCTGGCGAAGCTCCAGCCGGCCGATCTGATTGCGGTGAACCTCGTCCGGCCCGTCGGCGAGACGCAAGGTCCGGACA
Source organism: Pseudomonadota bacterium (assembly GCA_021793055.1). Taxonomy (GTDB): domain Bacteria; phylum Pseudomonadota; class Alphaproteobacteria; order Ferrovibrionales; family Ferrovibrionaceae; genus JAJYTL01. The sequence goes on along the minus strand of JAJYTL010000174.1, from coordinate 5,219 downwards.
TGAGCGTAGGCCGCGGCGAGGCCGAAATCCTCGCTCACCCCGGCCGCGCCGAAGGCCTGGATTGCCCAATCGGTGATCTTGCACGCCATGTTCGGCGCCGCCACCTTGATCATGGCGATTTCCTTGCGCGCCGCCTTGTTGCCGACCGTATCCATCATATAGGCGGCCTTGAGCACGAGGAGCCGGGTCTGCTCGATCATGATGCGCGCCTCGGCGATGCGCTCGAGCGTCACCGACTGCTCGGCGATCGGCCGCCCGAAAGCCGTGCGCGACTTCACGCGCTTGCACATCCGCTCCAACGCGCGCTCGGCGACGCCGATCGTGCGCATGCAGTGATGGATGCGGCCCGGCCCGAGACGGCCCTGCGCGATCTCGAAGCCGCGGCCCTCGCCGAGCAGCATGTTCGAGACCGGCACGCGCACGTTGTCGAATACAATCTCGGCATGGCCATGCGGCGCGTCGTCATAGCCGAAAACGGGCAGCGAACGGACGACGTTCACCCCTTTGGTGTCGCGCGGCACCAGGATCATCGACTGCTGGCGATACTTGTCCGAGTTGTTCGGGTCGCTCTTGCCCATGAAGATAATGATCTTGCAGCGCGGATCGGAGGCGCCGGACGACCACCATTTGCGGCCGTTGATGACGTAATGATCGCCGTCGCGGCGGATATTGGACTCGATATTGGTCGCGTCCGACGAGGCGACGGCCGGCTCGGTCATCGAGAAGCAGGAGCGGATCTTGCCGTCGAGCAAGGGCTCGAGCCATTGCTTCTTCTGCTCCGGCGAGCCGTAGCGCACCAGAACTTCCATGTTGCCGGTATCGGGCGCGGCGCAGTTGAAAACCTCGGGCGCCATCGGCGAGCGCCCCATGATCTCGCACAGCGGCGCGTATTCGAGATTGGTCAGGCCGGCTCCGTATTCCGATTCGGGCAGGAACAGATTCCACAGCCCCGCCGCCTTCGCCTTGACCTTGAGTTCTTCCACCACGTCGGTGGGCTGCCAACGGTCGCCGGTCGCGATTTCCTTCCGGAAGCGCTCCTCATTGGGGTAGACGTGCTCGTCCATGAATTGGCCGAGCTTCTCCTGCAATGCCACCGTCTTGGCTGAAAACGCGAAATCCATGGCGTCAATCCTCTAGCGATTCGATTTCTGTATTTTCCAGCCCCTATTTTAGCGTCTTCCCGCGCCGCCGTCGCGCGCTTCGCGACGGTCAAGACGAGAAATCTCCCCCTCAGCCGCCACGGCGGCTTTGGAAGAAGTCCTTGAGGAGCCGCGCGGCCTCGGCCTCGGCGATGCCGCCATAAACCTCCGGCCGGTGGAAGCACGAGGGCTGATGAAAGAAGCGGAGATTATTCTCGACCGCCCCGCCCTTGGCGTCGGGGGCGGCGAAATAGAGCCGCCGCAGCCTGGCGAAGGAAATCGCGGCAGCGCACATGGCGCAGGGCTCGAGGGTGACATAGAGATCGCAACCGCCAAGCCGCTCGGAGCCGAGCCGCGCGGCAGCCGCGCGCAGCGCCAGCATCTCGGCATGCGCCGTCGGATCGGCCATCTCGCGCATGCGGTTTCCGGCCCGCGCCACCTCCCGGCCGCTCGCGCCATCGACGACGACGCAGCCGACCGGCACCTCACCGCGGTCAGCCGCCGCTTGTGCCTCGCGAAGCGCCACGGCCATGAAGGGGTTGGCTTTCATGGCCGCACCTTGGCGCCGCGCCGCCCCGGCGGTCAAGGCGCTGTTGTGGTCGGCGGGCGAATCCCCCATATTCTCGCCATGCATCCCCCGATCATCGGCATCACTCTCGACGCGGAGGAATCCGGCGGCTATTCCAAGCTGCCCTGGTATGCCCTCCGTCAGAACTACTGTACCGCCGTCGCGGCGGCGGGCGGCGTGCCGCTGCTCCTGCCCCACGAACCCGCGCAGGTGCCGGCCTATCTGGAGGTGATCCAGGGCCTGGTCGTCACCGGCGGCGCCTTCGACGTCGACCCGGCGCTGTTCGGCGCCGAAAGCCGGCACCCGACGGTCAAGCTCAAGGGCCAGCGCACGGCCTTCGAATTCGCCATCACCGAGGGTGCGATCGGGCGCGGCATGGCGGTCCTCGGCATCTGCGGCGGAGCGCAACTCTTGAACGTAGTGCTTGGTGGCAGCCTGATCCAGCACATCCCGGACGAAGTGCCGGAGGCGCTTGCCCACGAGCAGCCCAATCCCCGCACCGAGCCCGGACATACGGTGAAGGTCGCGCCCGAAAGCCGGCTGCTCCGGATCGTCGGCGGCGCCGAACTCGCGGTCAACAGCGCCCACCATCAGGCGGTGAAGGTGCCGGGTCGCAACGTCCTGATCAACGCGCGCGCGCCCGACGGGGTAATCGAGGGCATCGAGGTCGCGGGCCGCCGCTTCTGCCTCGGCGTGCAATGGCATCCGGAATACGGCATTTCGGCCGGCGATCACCGCCTGTTCGAGGCTTTCGTCGCCGCCGCGAAGGAACGCCCATGACGGCTATGAGCCCGGAAAAAGGCGAGCGCCTCGCCAAGGTGCTGGCGCGGGCCGGCATCTGCTCGCGGCGCGAGGCCGAGAAGCTGATCGAGGCCGGCCGCGTCACCGTCGACGGTGCGACGTCGAAGAGCCCCGCCATCAACGTCACCCCGGAGCAGAAGATCGCCGTCGACGGCGCGCCGATTCCTGAGGCGGCGCGGCCGCGGCTCTGGTGCTACCACAAGCCAAAGGGCCTAGTGACCACCCACAAGGACCCGGAAGGTCGGCCGACCGTCTTCCAGCACCTGCCGGCCGACCTGCCGCGGGTGATTTCCATCGGCCGTCTCGATCTCAACTCCGAGGGCTTGCTGCTTCTCACCAACGACGGCGCCGTGTCGCGCCATCTCGAACTGCCGGCGACCGGCTGGCTCAGGCGCTACCGGGTGCGCGTGCACGGCCGCCCGGAACCCGCCAAACTCGCGGCCCTCGCCAAGGGAATCAGCGTCGACGGCATCGCCTACGGTCCGATCACCGCCGCACTAGAGACCCAGAAGGCCTCGAACGCCTGGCTCGTGGTGTCACTGCGCGAAGGCAAGAACCGGGAGATCCGCAAGGTCCTGGAGCATATCGGCCTGCCCGTCAGCCGCCTGATCCGCACCGCCTACGGCCCGTTCCAACTCGGCAATCTGGAGCCCGGCCAGGTGCGCGAAGTGCCGCGCAAGGTGCTGGCCGATCAGCTTGGGCCGCGCTTCGGCGGCGGAAAGGCGTGAACCGTGCGCATCGTCGGCGGGCGATGGCGGGGCCGCAAGCTGGCCTCGGGCGCGGGCCATTTCCGGCCCACCGCGGAACGCATCCGCGAGACGCTGTTCGACATTCTCGCCCATAATCCGGCTTACGCGGGCGCGGCCGGCCCGGCGCCCGACGGGATGACGGTACTGGACGGTTTCGCGGGCTCCGGCGCCTTCGGCCTCGAAGCGCTCTCGCGCGGCGCGCGCGCGGCGATCTTCCTCGAAAAGGACGCCGAGGCGATGGCGGTGCTCGGCGCCAATGTCGCGAGCCTCGACATTTCGGCGGAAGCGCAAATTCTGCGTCGCGACGCCGTCAACCCCGGCCGGCCGCCGCTTCTCAGGGCGGATCTGGTCTTTCTCGACCCGCCCTATGGCAAGGGCCTCGCGCCGCGCGCCCTTCTCGGCCTCGCCCAGGCCGGCTGGCTCGCCTCCGGCGCGCTCGTCATCGCTGAAATGGCGGCGACCGAGGACGAGACCCCACCGCCCGGCTTCGCATTGCTCGACAGCCGCCGCTATGGCGATACCAAGATCGCGTTTTGGCGCGCAGCGCCGGACGGCTCATTTGCGACCGAATAACCGTTCGATATCGGCGAGCTTGAGCTCGACATAGGTCGGCCGGCCGTGCGCGCATTGGCCGGAGAAGGGCGTCGCTTCCATCTCGCGCAGCAGCGCGTTCATCTCCGCCGCGTCGAGCCTGCGGCCCGCGCGCACCGAGCCGTGACAGGCCATGGTCGCGGCGACGTGGTCGAGCCGCTCTTTGAGCGCGAGCGCCTGATCGGTTTCGGCCAGCTCGTCTGCGAGATCGCGCACCAGGCCCCGCACGTCGCACTCACCGAGCAGCGCCGGGGTCTCGCGCACCAGAAGCGCGCCCAGGCCGAAGGCCTCGATAACCAAGCCAAGCTCGGCGAATTCCGCACTCCGGGCGAGCAGCCGCTGGGCTTCCGCCTCGCCGAGTTCGACCACTTCGGGCAGCAGCAGGATCTGACGCGCGACACGGCCTTCGGCCAAGCCCCGCTTCAAGCGCTCCTCCACCAGCCGCTCGTGCGCCGCGTGCTGATCGACGATGACCAGCCCGTCCTCGGTTTCGGCGACGATATAGGTGCGGTGAACCTGGCCCCGCGCGACGCCCAAGGGATAGGCGGTGCCATCGTCCACTTCCGTGGCCGGATCGACACGCGCCGCGGGCGCGACGTCGGCAAAACCATCGAAGGCGGCAAGCGGCGCCTGATAATCCCGGGCCGGCGGCTCGGCGAGGCCGAAGCTCTGCGCTCGCGCGCCGGATGGAAAAGCGCCGCCGATCGGCAGGGCCGGAGCGGGAGCAGCGGCGCGCAGCGCGCCCAAGGCGGTGCCGGCCACCGTGGTCGCCGCGCGATGGCCGGCGCCGGCGAGCGCGTGCTTGATCGCGCTGACGATCAGCCCGCGTACCAGCCCGGCATCGCGAAAACGCACCTCGGTCTTGGCGGGATGGACGTTCACGTCGACGTCCTCAGACCGAATTTCGAGATAAAGCACCACCGAAGGATGGCGGTCGCGGGCGAGAAGATCGGCGTAGGCACCGCGGACCGCGCCGATGAAAAGCTTGTCGCGCACCGGCCGGCCGTTGACGACGAAGAATTGCGCCGCGCCGCTGGCCCGATTGTAGGTCGGCAGCGAGACCAGGCCGGACAGCGCCACGCCTTCCCGCTCCACCGCGATGGCGACCGCGTTCTCGGCGAACTCGCGGCCCATCACCGCGCCGATGCGCCCGCTCCGTGCCGAGAACAGATCGCCCGCCGCCGGCGCCAGGCGAAGCGCCGGGCGCGGCCCCTCGGCCAGCGTGAAGCCGATCTCGGGATGGGCGAGCGACAGCCTCCTCACCACATCGAGGGCATGGCCGAATTCGGTGCGCCCGCCCTTGAGAAATTTCAGTCGCGCCGGAGTCGCATAAAAGAGGTCGCGCACCTCGACCTCGGTGCCGGCCGGCTG
>JAJYTL010000173.1 GCA_021793055.1 Pseudomonadota bacterium | reverse complement strand
CCCCGCGGCCCTTTCTGTCGCTCACCGCGGTGGCCGCCTGGAGCGCGAAGGCGCGCACCGCCGGATGATCGCTCTCGATAAAAGCGGTCGGCTGGAGATCTTCCGGCAACGGCTCGCCGAGCGGCAAGGCATGAAGCTCTGTCATCGCAAAACGCTCCCAAAAACCGCCGGACGGAACTCGCGGCCCGGCCGCCCTCCGTCCCACTTAGGCTCTTTCCCTCTCATAGGCCCTTTGCCCGGGTGCTGTCAAAACCCGCTCAGGCGCCCTTGAAGCCGAGGGCCAGCACGTAGGCTTCCGCCGATTCCTTCCGGCTCGCCTTGGGTTTGACGTGGCGCACCTCGCGAAAGCGCTGCTTCATCTCGGCGAGCAGCGCGCCCTCGCTGCCGCCGCGGCGCACCTTGGCGAGGAAGGCCCCGCCTGGGCGCAGAATGTCGCAGGCGAGCGCGAAGGCGGTCTCGCAAAGGTCCATGATGCGGAGATGATCGGTCGCGGCATGGCCGGTGGTCGGTGCCGCCATGTCCGAAAGCACGACATCGACCGGGCCGCCGAGCGCCGCCTTGATGATCTCGGGCGCCTCGCTCGAACGCATGTCGAGAGACAGCACCTGGGCGCCAGCCATCTCGGCCATGGCCTGCAAATCGACGGCAAGGACGAACCCCGATCCCGCCCCCCGGCCGCCCGCTTGGACCCGCACCACCGCGACCTGGGTCCAACTGCCCGGCGCCGCGCCCAGATCCACCACCCGGGCGCCGCGCTTGAGGAAATGATAGCGATCGTCCATTTCGATCAGCTTGAACGCGGCGCGGGAGCGATAGCCGGCGCCGCGCGCGGCGGCGACATAGGGATCATTCAGCTGGCGCTGCAGCCAGCGCGTCGAGGAGCCGCGCCGCCCGCGCGCCGTCTTGACCCGGACATAAAGCTCGCGGCCGAATTTGGTTGCCATGGTTGTTGTCCCGACAGGCCGACGCCCTAGCGCACGATGATTTTCCGTCGCATCGAGCCAAAATCCGTCCGTGCGCCGTTCCGATGACTTGTGACTTGCAGCATGATCTTATCCGAAAACTGCGCGCACTTTTCTGCTTTAAAGCAGCGCCGGAGCCGGACACTGCCCGGCCCGCACCGCCAGGAGCAGGCCCTGCAGCACGCCCTCGCGCACCCCGCGGTCGGCGACCCGAAGGCGATCCGCGGGCCAGACCTGATGCACTGCCTCGACGATGGCGCAGCCGGCGATGACGAGATCGGCGCGCGCCCGCCCGATGCAGGGATGTGCCGCGCGCTCCTGGTAGCTCATCCGGCGAAGCCGCGTCGCCGCTGCCTTGACGGCGTCGAAATCGAGCCACACCCCGTCCACCACATTGCGGTCGTAGCGCGCCAAGTCGAAATGCACCCCGGCCACTGTCGTCACCGTGCCGGAGGTCCCGAGCAGTTGTACCGGGTGGTCGGCGAAGCGGGCGCGCAGGCCGTGCGCGCGCTCGAACGGCTCGATCTCGGCGGCGACCGCGGCGATCATCGCGGCATAGATATCGTCGGTCACCTCGGCGCCGCCCCAGCGCTCCGCCAGGCCGACGACGCCGATCGGCAGCGAGGCCGAGGCGGCAGGCGCCGGCGGAACGCCGGCCGCCAGGCTCAGCCACGCGAGTTCCGTCGAGCCGCCACCGATATCGAACAGCAAGGCATGGCGATGGCTGGGATCGAACAGCGGCGCGCAGCCGAGCACGGCGAGCCGCGCCTCCTCGGCGCTGTCGATGATGTCGAGGCAAAGCCCCGCCTCGCGCCGCACGCGATCGAGGAACGTCCCGCCGTTGACGGCCTTGCGGCAAGCCTCGGTGGCGACCGCGCGGGCGACGGTCACGCCGAGGCCGCGCATGCGCTCGGCGCAAACGCGCAGCGCCACGACGCTCCGCGCCATCGCCGCTTCCGACAACCGGCCGCTCGCCTGAACCCCCTCGGCCAAGCGAACGATGCGGGAGAAGGAATCCAGCACCTCGAAGCCGTCCGCCGCCGGCTTGGCGATAAGGAGACGGCAATTGTTGCTGCCAAGATCCAGCGCCGCGAATATATGGGCGTTTTCGCGGCAGCACTCGGAAGCGCCCCCGGAGGCACACTCGGGCTCGGTAAGCTCGATTTGCGGTTCCACGTTTTCCCGCGGCGCGTGCCGTGGCCCAATCGGCGGCTTCGCCGCCCGACCGACCCCCGCGCCGCTCTCCTCCTGCATCGGAATTGAAAGGTTCAGGTCTTCACTTCAATGCGATCATAGCCCTTGAGCCGGTAGATCGCGACCGAAACGATCCAGCTCGCGATAAAGAGGCCGATGATGACGAAGCCGAGCGTGCCAAAATTGCCGTTCAGTGCCCCGACCACGTGCCACAAGCGGCCGGTCGGCTGCACACTGCGCGCGACCAGGCCAAGCACCTCGATCCCGCCGATGATCAAGGCGACGAGTACCGAGATCAGCGTAATGGTCATGTTGTAGTAGAGCTTTCGTATCGGCTTCAGAAAGGCCCAATTGTAGGCGCCGACCATGAGGATGCCGTCGGTGGTGTCGACCAGCGACATGCCGGCGGCGAACAGCGCCGGGAACACCATGATCGACCACAATGAGAGGCCCTTCGCGCCTTCCGCGGCCGAGATGCCCAACAGCGCCACTTCGCTCGCGGTATCGAAGCCGAGGCCGAACAGGAAGCCGATGGGGAACATCTGCCAGCTCCGCTCGATGAAGCGGAACAACGGCCGGAACAGGGCGCTGAGGAAGCCGCGCGAGACGAGGAGAAGATCGAAATCCTCCTCTATCAACCGCCCGCCCGCCCGCACCCGCTGAAAGGTGCGATAGACGCCAACGAAGATGACCAGGTTGAACACCGCGAGAGCCAGCAAGACGAAGGCCGAAACCGACGTGCCGATCAGCCCGCCGACGGTCCTGATCGCACCGAAATACGCCCAGGCGCGCCCGGCCGTGAAGGCGAGCAGGCCAGCGCCGAGCGTGACCACCGTGGAATGGCCGAGCGAGAAAAACAGCCCGACGCCGATCGGCCGGTGACCCGCCTGCATCATCTTGCGGGTGACGTTGTCGATGGCCGCGATGTGGTCGGCATCGACCGCATGGCGGAGGCCGAAGCCGTAAGCCAAGAACGCCGTGCCGAGAAGGGCTGGATAATCCCGGAACGCGAACAGCGCCCAGGCCCAGGCGGCAACATTGGCGAGGCCGAGAAGCAGGTAGAGGCCGATCACGGCGCGGGTGAGCCGGCGGCTTTCGGATTTCAAGATGGCTCCGATCGACTGAGACAGGGGACGGTCGGACATTTTTCCTCGCGGCGCACTTCAACGTGGGCGACACCGCGAGCCAAGGAGCCTCTGTCCCGCGCGGCGCAAAGCCGCGACCCGGCGATCGCTCCCCATCGGTCCTTCCCGCCCGACGCGCCCGCGCATGACCACGGCGATGGCAGGTCTCCTGGCTCGCGGGTCCTTGTCTTGCGCGGCCTTCCCGGTTGCCCAGTGGCCTTATCTCGCGCGCGACTCGCCGCTTACAGTTGCGGGGGCAGCTGCGGCTTCGGGGCCCGGCCATGCAGCCGGCACCCGCACCGCATTCCCTTTTCATCCCCGGCTTCGGGGAACCATCGCCCTCGACGATAGGCGGCGGCGGGAGGGGCGTCAACCGCCCTGGCCTTCAGGCCGGCCCGGCCACGAGCTGCCGCGTCCGTGGCCGCGCGAGCAGGGGAAAATAGAGCGCGAAGAAGAGCCCGAAGGCGGCGCTCCAGGCAGCGCCCGCAAGCATCAGGGCGAACAGGTAATCGCCGCCGGCCAAAGGCGCCGCGAGCCGCAGCAGTGCCGCGAGCGTCACCAGGCCATAGATCGCGGTGGTGCCGGCGCCGGCGCGAAGCCCCCGACCGCTATGGCCGAGGGACGCGCGGGTCATCACCGCGAGCGTCATGGTGCCGACGGCGCCGACGGTCAAGGCATGCACCGCCGCCGTCTGCGGCAGGGCCGGCCAAAACCCGTCGAGCCCAAGAAGCAGCAGGCCGAGCACCACCCAGCCGTAACCGAGGTGGAGCACGAAGACGAGCGGGTCGCGCCAGGCGGCGAAGCCGCGCCAGCGAACCAGCCGGAAGCCGAGCGCGAGCCCGGCCGCGAGCTCGAGGTAAGGCGCGGCGGCGACACCCGGCGCCAACGCCCAGGCGGCCAGCGCCAGCGCGGTCAGGAGCAGCGCCACGCGATCGATAGCACCGAAGCCGGCTGGCGGCGCGGCGGCGGGGTTGGCCTTGGCGAGCCAGTTCCGGGTGAAACTCGGCACGATGCGCCCGCCGATGAAGCTGACCAGCATGACCAGCGTGGCGACGCCGATGCGGTCGCCGAGCAGCGCCGTCCGCGCCAAGCCGAGGGATTCAAGGTGAACCAAAAGATTGCCAATCAGAAACAGCGACAGCACCGCGACCATCGGCAGATTACGCCAGTTCTTCCCGGCCACAATCTCGCGCGCGATGACGGCGAGAAAGACGGCCGGGAAGGAGAGATCGAGAGCGGCCGCGGCGACGGCGCCGATCTTGGCCGACAGCAACACCCCGACGCGCCCGAGAAGCCACAGCAGGACGAGGCCGCCAAGCGGCGCGCCCTGCAGCGGCATGCGACCGGTCCAGTTCGGGATCGCGGTGAGCAGGAAGCCCGCCACGGTGGCGGCGCCGAAGCCATAGACCATGGCGTGAACGTGCCACACCACCGGCGACAACAACGTCGGCGGCGCCGCATCGCCGGCAAAGAAAAGCAGCCAGAGCGGAATCGCGACCGCGGCCCAGAGCGCGGCCAGCAGGAAAAAGGGCCGGAACCCGGCGGCGAGGATAGCGGGGCCGCGCTGCGGCCGGTAACGGGGAATGGCCATGAAGGCAATCTAGCGCGGCCGGTACGCTATTCCAGCCAAATTCGTCACGCACGCGGTTGACAGGTAAGATACGCCGATGAACGATGCAGCGCACTACGCGGCCGCCTGGCGGGACCGCAAACGCCGGATGCTGGTATTCAAGGCCACGCAATTTGCCGGCCTACCGATTATCCTCGGGGCGGTATATTTGTCGTCATCCTATCCGGGCCTGCCGCATCTTCTGCCAAAGCAGGGGCTTCTCGTCATTCCAGCTTGGTCTCTGGCTTATATTGCCGCCGGCATCTGGCTGAACCGGTTTCCCTGCCCGCGCTGCGGCCAACTCTTTTATTGGAGATTGGAGATCAAGGGCTATCTGCAGCGGCAGAAGAATTGGCGCAACTGCCGCCACTGCGGCCTTCAGGAGGACACGCTCCCGACATAGCCAAGCAAGGAGGCAGAGGCTCTCGGCGCCGTGCGGCGCCGGCCGTCATCCCAAACCAGTTGGAAATGCCTTCGGGAAGCCGCCCGTTGCCTTGGGCGTTCAGGCCCGACCTAGCTGCCGTCCGCATCCACCATGCCGGAAATCGCAAAGCGTCACGCGCTGTGTACCTCATGCCAACCTGAACCCGGAAATAAAAAAGGCGTTGGCGGCTCATGCCACCTAACGCCTTGACTTTCTTGGTGCCCCTGGCCGGACTTGAACCAGCACGCCGTTACCGGCAACAGATTTTGAGTCTGCCGCGTCTACCACTTCCGCCACAGGGGCACGGGCGAAGGAGCCGCATCTTAGCCGAGACGCGGCCCCGGTCAATCGGCGCCCTCCGGCAAAACGGAAAAAATCGCCGAAATCCCAGCCGCCGCAGGTCCCTGGCCATAAGCCCTGGCAGCTTCGGCCCACCTTGGGCTATCCTCTGCCCCCGCGCGCCGGGAGAAGAACGCTAATACCCCCTGAGCCCCGCGTCCGGATCGAGACCGTATCAATTGCCCGTATCCTTTGTTCCGTCGACGAGAGTTGCCTGCCATGAATCAACGTTTCGCCAAGCGGCGCGGCCGAAGCCTCTCGCAACCCGAGGCCGGCGCCCTCGCCCGCTTCGCGCCGTACTGGATCCTGCTCTTGAGCGCCGGCGCGCTCGGTACCGCCTATGTCGCGCAATATGGCTTCGGGCTTGAGCCCTGCGAGCTTTGCCTGATCGAGCGCTGGCCCTATCGCGTCGCCATTCTGCTCGCCGCCATCGCCGTGCTGTTCCGGCCGCGCCCGGCATGGCGGTCGGTGCTGGTGTTCCTTTGCAGCCTCACCTTCCTCGCCGGCGCCGGCGTCGCCGCCTATCATGTCGGCGTCGAGCAGCACCTTTGGCTCGGCACGGCGGCCTGCACCGGCAACGCGGCGCCGAACAGCTTGGCGGCGCTGCGGGCGCAGATCATGCACACGCCGGTCGCGCGCTGCGACCAGCCGGCGCTGGTCGTGCTCGGCCTCTCTATCGCCGGATGGAATTTCGTCGCCTCCGTGGTTCTGTTCCTCGCCAGCCTGATCGCCGGCTTGCGGCTGTGGCGAGTGCGATGAGCGCGCGGCGCGACGGCGCGCCGCCAAGCGCGGCGGGACGGCAGCCCTTCGAGCGCCTCCCCGGCGATCCTTCTGCGGCGGAAGCGCGGGCGCGCATGATTCGGGTCGACCATGCCGGCGAATACGGCGCCCGCCGCATCTACGACGGCCAACTCGCCGTGCTCGGCAAATCAAGCCTCGGCGCGCAGCTCCGCCACATGGCCGAGCAGGAAAAGCGCCATTTCGAGACCTTCGACCGCCTGGTGCGCGACCAGCGCGTCCGGCCCACCATCCTCACGCCGCTCTGGCATGTCGCCGGCTTTGCGCTCGGCGCCGCCACGGCGCTGCTCGGCCCGGCCGCCGCCATGGCCTGCACCGAAGCGGTCGAGGACGTGATCGAGGAGCATTACGAGCGCCAGATCGCGGCCCTTGGCCCCGAGGACCCGGCGCTCAAGGAAACCCTCGAAAACTGCAAGGCGGACGAGGTTCAGCACCGCGATCTCGCGCGCGACCACGGCGCCAAGGAAGCGCCGGGCTACGAGATCCTGACCGGCGCGATCAAGGCCGGCTCGCGGCTCGCCATCTGGCTATCGGAAAGGTTCTGAGCCGAAACGCCGACACTCGGGCCTGAGGCGGGTCTCAAGATC
>JAJYTL010000172.1 GCA_021793055.1 Pseudomonadota bacterium | reverse complement strand
TTGAGGGCCTGCGCGATGGCGGTGTTCAGTCTGTCATTAAGGTCGCTTCGTCCGACATGTTCGAGCATAAGTCCCGCGGCGAGCAGCAGAGAGGTAGGGTTGGCGATGCCTTTTCCCGCAATATCCGGTGCGGAGCCGTGCACTGCCTCGAAGATTGCCGCCTTTTCGCCGATATTGGCGCCGGGCGCAAGGCCGAGACCGCCGACGAGGCCGGCAGCTAGGTCCGATAAAATATCGCCGAACAGGTTGGTCGTAACGATCACGTCGAACTGCCAGGGATTCAGGACAAGCTGCATCGCGCAGGCATCGACGATCCGATCGTCCATGGCGACCCGACCCTCATACTGTTGCGCAACCTCGCGCGCAGCGTCGAGAAACAGGCCTGTCAGGGCTTTCAGCACATTGGCCTTGTGGACGACCGTAACCTTCTTTCGATTGTTGCGGAGGGCGTACTCGAAGGCAAAGCGCGCGATGCGCCGCGCTCCCTCCCGCGTATTGATGCCCGAGGAGATCGCCACCGCATGGGGGTCTTCGCCAACCGGGATAAAGTGCTCGAAGGCGACGTAGAGACCCTCGACATTCTCCCTGACGATGACAATATCGATATCCTCATAACGGCCGCCGGGGATTAAGGTCCGGGCGGGCCGGACATTGGCGTATAGACCGAACTCCTCGCGCAGCCGCACGTTTACGGAGCGGAATCCGCCGCCGACTGGGGTCGTGAGCGGCCCTTTTAGCGCCACGCGCGTGCGGCGGATACTGTCTAGTGTCGCGCCAGGCAGCGGGTCGCCATGCGTTTGTATGGCCGCCAGCCCGCCTTGCTGCACGTCCCACGCGAAGGGGGCGCCCAGGGCATCCAGAATAGCCACGGCGGATGCGGTAATCTCCGGACCGATACCATCGCCGGGGATCAGCGTCGCCGGGATCTTGTTCTCTACTTTCATGCTCATCGGCTCAATGATTCTTATCAAAATGATACTTTAGCGTTACCCCGGCTGGATCTCTCTTCGAATCCCGTGCCGGCCGGCGCGACGGAGGTTAGCACGCGGCGACCGTCGTAGGTGCCAGAACTGCGCGAGAATATCCATGTTCGAAACGTCGCATGGCCCCGGACCGAAGTTGGAACGGGTCCAGGCGCCGACGCCGGGCAGCCAGACGATCAACCGGTTGGCGTCCATCCGGGAAATCCGGACCTGTACGCCGGGCCCGGTCCGGCCCGCGGTAGCTGCCGTTTGCCTCCGGCGCCCCGCGCGACACCGGCACCGGCGTTGGCATCGGAATGCCATCCGAACTAACATGACCGCCGCACCGCCCGCTGAGCGATCGTCCGGATTGGCCGCGCCGGGACCGGGCGAGCGAGTTGGGGAGATGGACTTGGAATCCTTCGATTACGTCATCGTTGGCGCCGGCTCGGCCGGCAGTATCGTCGCAAGCAGATTGAGCGAGGACGCGAACGTCACGGTCGCCATTCTGGAGGCCGGCGGCCATGACTGGAATCCGTTCATCCACATCCCCGCGGGTTTCATGAAGACGTTCTATGACGCGCGCGTGAACTGGAAATACGAGATGGAGGAAGGCGCCTGGACCGGCGGGCGACGCATCTATGCCCCGCGCGGCAAGACGCTCGGCGGCTCCAGCTCGATCAACGGCCATGTCTACAACCGTGGTCAGCGCTTGGATTTCGACACTTGGGCGCAATTCGGCAACCGCGGCTGGGGATATGCCGATGTCCTGCCCTATTTCCGGCGGACCGAACGGCGGATCGGCCCGGGGGACGAGATCTACCGCGGGCGCGAGGGCCAGGTGCGGGTCACCGATCTCGACTGGCGCCATCCGCTCTGTGACGCCTTCATCGCGGGCTGCGTCCAGAACGGCATTCCGCGCAACACCGACTACAACGGCGAGAAGCAGGAGGGCGTATCCTACGTCCAGAGGACGACGTTCAACGGCCGGCGCGTGAGCACGGCGGGCGCCTATCTGCACCCCGCCATGAAGCGGCCGAACTTGCGCGTGATTACGAAGGCGCACGTGACGGGCATCATTCTCGACGGCAAGACGGCGGTCGGCATCCGTTACCGGCAAGGCGGACGCAACGGCGTCGACAAGGAGGTGCGCGCCGGTCGCGAAGTTATTCTCTCCGGCGGGGCGTACAATTCGCCGCAGCTCCTGCAGCTTTCGGGCATAGGGCCCGCGGACCTCTTGCGGTCGCACGGCATCGACGTCCGCCACGCGCTGCCCGGCGTTGGCCAGAACCTGCGAGATCACTATGCGCCCCGCCTGGTCGCGCGGGTGAAGAACATCGCGACGATCAACGAGAAGTCGCGCGGCCTCAGCCTAGCCTGGGAAGTCCTGAAGTGGATGACGACGCGCCAGGGCATCTTGTCGCTGAACCCGACGCTGGTCTATTGCTTCTGGCATTCGGGCGAGCGGGCCGAGAGCTCGGACATCCAGATGACGTTCACGCCGGCGAGCTACAACGACGGCGTGCAGGGCGAGTTGGAGCGGGAGCCCGGCATGACGGTGGCCGCCTGGCAGCAGCGGCCGGAAAGCAGGGGATACGTTCGCATTGGCTCAAGCGATCCCTTCGCGCAGCCGATGATCCAGCCCAACTATCTTGCCGAGGAGCATGACCGCCGGGTTCTTCTGGCGGCGATGAAGCTGGCGCGCAAGCTGCTCGCCTCAGATCCGCTGAAGCCCTACTACGCGGGCGAGGACGTTCCGGGGCCGCATGTGCGGACCGACGACGAGCTCCTGGCGGTCGCGAAGCAGCGCGGAACGACGACCTTCCATCCGATGGGGACGTGCAAGATGGGCCCGGCGACGAATCCGGAGGCGGTTGTCGACGACCAGCTACGCGTCCACGGCATGGAGCGCCTGCGGGTGATCGATGCCTCGATTATGCCAATGATGCTTTCCGCGAACCTGAATGCCGCGACGATGATGATCGGCGAGAAGGGCGCGGACCTCGTGCGCGGGCGCGAGCCGTTGCCAAGCGCCGCCGTCTAGCGTGCCCATCTGCGGCGCGCAGGCATGCGCGGCCCGCGGCGCCCGCGCCGTTGGTTCTGGCCGGCCGGGCGATCGATCGCACCGGGCGCGCGCCCATTGCAGGCGGTGCAGGCGCTATCGCTATGACATCGCCCGTTCTGCTATGGTGAGGCCCCGGCCGAACCGCCGTCCCGCAGTCCCGTGCAAGTGGAAGATCATGCCATCACCTCATGTCCCCGAAATCGCGCTTTATCGCCGCTGGCTTGAGGAGCAACGCGGCTTGAGTTTCGCCGACTACGAGGAGATGCGGCGCTGGTCGGTGCGCGACCTTGACGCCTTTTGGCGGAGCATGTGGGACTATTTCGACCTGCGCTCGCCGACGCCGTTTCGCGCCGTGCTGGCCGAACGAAAGATGCCCGGCGCGATCTGGTTTCCGGGCGCGTCGGTGAATTACGCCCATCAGGTGTTCCGGCACACGGCGGCGGCGGAGGCCGCCGGCCAGCCGGCGATCATCAGCAGCGGCGAAGACGGCGTGCCGAAGGAAACGAGCTGGTCCGAGCTGCGCCGAAGCGCCGCGGCGCTCGCCTTGTACCTGAAGGACAAGGGCGTAAGTCCTGGCGACCGCGTCGCGGCCTATCTGCCGAACATCCCCGAAACCATCATCGCGTTTCTCGCCGTGGCGAGCATCGGCGCGATCTGGAGCGTTTGCGCGCCCGATATGGCCGCTCCCGCAGTGATCGACCGCTTCAAGCAGATCGAGCCGAAAGTTCTGATCGCCTGCGAGGCCGTCACCTATGCTGGCCGGTGGCACGATCGGCGCGCCGTTGTCGAGGAGCTGCGGCGATCGCTTCCAACCGTCGAGCACGTCATTCTGCGGGGCGATGGCGACGCAAATCCGGCGGCGTCCGATCCCCGGCTCTCGGCGATATTTTCCGAGCGAAACGCGGCGATCGATGCCTTCGAACCGGCCTGGCTGCCGTTCGACCACCCGCTTTGGATTGTCTATTCGAGCGGAACCACGGGGCTGCCGAAGCCGATCGTTCACGGCCATGGCGGCGTCATGATCGTCGCGCTGCCGCTCATGGCGCTGCATAACGACATCGGCTGCAGCTATCAGTCGAACGCCTTTGGCGAGCGATTCCATTGGTACAGCTCGACCGGCTGGGTGATGTGGAATTGCCAAGCCAACGGTCTTCTCAATGGAACCACCTGCTGCATCTTCGACGGAAGTCCCGGCGGGTCGAAGGACAACCCGGATTGGACGACGTTGTGGCGCTTTGTCGCCGATACCGGCGTAACGTTCTTTGGCGCGGGCGCGGCGTTCTTCGCGAACTGCATGAAGGCGGACGTCGATCTCGGATCCGTCGGCGACCTCTCGCGGCTGCGCGCCCTCGGGTCGACCGGTTCGCCGCTCAGCGCCGATACGCAGAGCTGGTTCAACGCGCGCTTTGCGGCCCTCGCCAAGGTTAATGGCAGCCGCGCGCAGGCCGACATGTGGTGGGCGAACATATCCGGCGGCACTGACTTCGCCGGGGCGTTCATCGGCGGAAACCGCGAATTGCCACAGACGCCGGGCGCGATGCAGTGTCGGCTGCTGGGCTGCGCCGTTGAGGCGTTCGACGATCGGGGTCGGGCCGTAACCGGGGAGGTCGGCGAGCTTGTCTGCACCGAACCGCTGCCCTCGATGCCGTTGCGCTTCTGGAACGACGACGGCGATCGGCGCTATCACGCCAGCTATTTCGAGACCTATCCCGATAATTTCGACGGCAGCGGACGGGGGCCGGTCTGGCGGCACGGTGACTGGCTGAAAATCGATCCGGACGGCGCTTGCGTTATTTATGGCCGCAGCGACGCGACGATCAACCGCCATGGGCTGCGCATGGGTACGAGCGAACTCTATTCTGCGGTGGAGATACTGCCGGAAGTCCTGGACTCCATGGTCGTCGACCTCGAATACCTCGGGCGCGACAGCTATATGCCGCTGTTCGTGGTACTGCGCGAGGGCATTGCGCTGGACGCACAGATGCGGGCCAAGATCAACGGCGCGATCGAAGCCGGCCTGTCGCGCCGGTTTCTGCCGAACGAGATTATCGCCGTCCCGGAGATTCCGCGCACTCTTTCCGGCAAGAAGCAGGAACTGCCGATCAAGAAGCTTTTACTTGGCCATCCCGTCGAGAAAGTCATCAACAAGGATGCGATGGCCAATCCGGCTTGCCTGGATTGGTACCTGGCGTTCGCGAGGAACTACCTGGGGCGGCAGGCCACCTGACGGCCTGTGGTCAGGCGCCACAGCGCGGCGGCTCCCCGGTCCGTCGCGGTTACGCGTCGAAGTGCAGTCCCTTGATATCGTGGCGGATCGGCGCGGCGTCTCCGCGCCGATCGACGTCGCGATCCGGGCTGCCGATAGGGGCGCAGGCTACGCAATCCGTAGGTCCGCCGTTCAACCGGCCCCGTTTCCGGGAAACGGCGACAGTTTCGGCGCGTTCACGCGTAGCCGCATAACCTGAAAATATTTATGATTTTTCGTCATGAACCTGGCGGACGTGAAAGCCTTTGTCGCCGTGGCCGAGACCGGCTCGCTCCACCGGGCGGCGCTTCGCCTCGGCCTGACCCAGCCGGCGATCACGCGGCGGCTGCAGAATTTCGAGGCGCTGATGGGCGTCGCGGCGCTGCTCGACCGGCGCGCGAAGCCGCGCGCCTTGACGGCAGCCGGGCGGACGGCGCTGGAATATTGCCGCCGCGCGCTGAAGGCGGCGGAGCTGGAGGCGAGCGCCAGCGCGACGGGCGAGCCGGCCGACGAGCTTCGCATCGGCATCGCCCATAGTCAGGCCGAGGTGGTGCTTGCCGCGCCCATCGACGGTCTTCGCCGCCGCTTCCCCGCCCTGCGTCTTAACGTCGCCGCCGATTAGACCTCGCAGCTGATCGCGGCGGTGCCAAGCGGCGGGCTCGATTACGCGGTCGCGCTGATCACGGACCGCCACAAGCTGTCCGCGGGCCTGACGGCGGCCGGGATCGGGGGCGAGCGCGTCGCCGTCGTCGCCGCGCGGTCGAGCGAAGCCGGGCGAAGCGCGGCGCGGCGCTTGCGGCTCCGCGATCTTGCCGAGGACGCCTGGATTCTGAGCCCGCCAGCCTGCGGCTATCGCGCGGCGCTGCAGCGGGTCTTCGACCGGCAAAAAGTGACGCTGCAGATTGCGGCGGAGGTTCCGGGCTACGATCTGCAGCTCTCCTTGATTGCGCGCGGCCTCGGGCGCGGCCTGGTGCCGGGGCGGCGTCTCGCCGCGTCGCCGTGGCGCCGCCACCTGCGGCTCGTCGCGGTTTCTGATTTCGCTCTCGATGGCCGGATCGCGATGGTGCAAGGCGGCGCGCCGGGCAGCCTGCAGGCGGCGGTGACGCATTTTCAGGAGGGCGTCGCCGCGGCGCTCCTTAATCATTAAGAATGCGCATAAGCATAAGTTAAATCATGCATTTGTGTAATCAACGGCGGTTACCCAGTATCGGCATGGGATGACGTCGCGGGGCGCGGCGTCGTGAGGAGATGTTTCGATGCGTTCGGCTTTTCTGTTCGGGTTGATCCTGGCGATCCGGATGGCGATCACCGCGGCGCTGGTGATTGTCGCTAGTGTCGCGGCCGAGGTCTTCGGGCCGTTGATCGGTGCCATGATCGCGACCTTGCCGATTTCCGCCGGGCCGACCTACATCTTTCTCGCGCTCGATCATATTGCGGCGTTCATCGCGGCGAGCGCGCTGGCGAGCCTAGTCGTCAACGCGGCGAACATCGCCTTTTGCGCCGCCTATACCGTGACGGCGCCGTCGCGCGGCTTGGCGGCGAGCCTCGCGACGGCGGTCGCGACGTGGCTCGGCTTCGCGCTGCTGGGCCGCGCCGTGCCCTGGAGCGTGCCGGCTTCCGCTGCGCTCAACGTCGCCGTGCGGGCGATTTGTCCGCCCTTCGGCCGCCACTTCTGCGGCCGAGCGATGCCGGTGACGGTGCGCCGCTGGTACGACATGCCGTTCCGCGCCGCGATGGTGGCGACGCTGGTCGCCGTGAGTACGCGCGTCGGGC
>JAJYTL010000171.1 GCA_021793055.1 Pseudomonadota bacterium | reverse complement strand
AGGGCGGCCGCTGGTTTCCGTGACGGCGCTTGAGGCCGCGAAGCTCGCCTTGCATGAGGCGATGGCCGAGGCGCGGGTGTCGAACGTCGAGATGGGCCGCCGCATGGGCAAGGATGAACGGGCGATCCGCCGGCTCCGCGATCCCCTGCACCGCAGCCATATCGGCGATGTCGAGGCGGCGTTGCGCATCCTGGGCAAGCGCGTCGAGGTCTCTATCAAGGAAGCCGCGTGAGATGGCCGCTTGCCGCCGGCCCTACAGGGCGAGATCGAGTAGCCGCCCGATGGCCCGCGCGATGGCAAGCCAGTCGGCCTGATCCTCGGCGGCAAACAACCCGCGCCGCACCAGCGCCTCGATCTCGGAGCGCCGGCGCTCCCTCGTCCGCCGCATCTTTGCCGCGGATGCCTTCTGTGACGGGACACCGGGGGGTGGGGTCACTGCACCACCGCCGGGCCGGTATGCGTCGGATCGAGCGGACGGCCGCCGAAATAGGCCAGCAGCTTCGCCTTCAGCGCGGTTTCGCCCTCAGCGGCGCAGCGCGTGCAGCAGGCCAAGCCCAGCGCGTGCCGATCGCCCGCCGTCTCTCGTGCGGCGCGCAGCAGGCCGAGCACCGCCGGATAGTCGAGATCACCACCGCAGGCCGAGCATGACTTGATCGAGCCGGCCAAGATGTGGCCGATGGCGCGCAGGCGCTCGGCGGCTTCGAGATCGCCAGCCAAGGCTTCGGCGAGCAGTTCCAGCCCGGCCGTGCCGCCATAGAGTTCGATGACATAGGCGCCCGATCGCCCAGCTTCGCGCTCCATCGCGGCGATGACGTTGGCGAAGGCGCGGCGACGCTTGGTTTCGTCGGCGTCATGCGGCATCGGGGGCGATCCTTTCCAGAGTTTGGGCGAGCGCGCGGCAGGCGGCGATCAAGGCTGATTTCTCGGCGTGGAACCGCTCGGGGTCGCGGCGATCGGGCATCAGGCGCTCGGCCGCCTTGGCGATCGCTCGGGCAGCCTCCGCCGGTGAGGCAGCATCGAGCCGCGCCGGCCCGGTGGCACGCCAGGCAGGCGAGCGCGGGATCATGGCGCTCTCTCCGCTGGCGGCGTCTCGCCATCCCAAATGGCAATCTCCAGCGCGGCGGGATCGCAGCCCAGCGGCACGGCCGGCATCAACGTTTGCAGCGTTTCCCCCCGGGCATGCCCGGCATCGAGCATCGCGCGGATCGCGCGCCGCAGCATGTCCGGCGCGGCGAGCGGATCGGCGGCGGCAACGGCTTCCACCAGCCCGATGATCGCACTCAGCGGCAGCAGCGCCGGGGCGTTCGCGTTTGCCGCTTCGGCTCGCAGCATCGCGAGCAGTTCGGGCTTGAGGCGCTTGGCTTCGGCGAGCAACGCGGCCGGGGGTTCGGCCGTCGCTTGCCACTGTAGGTTGCCGTCACCGCCAAGCGCGAGGGCAACGCCCGCCTCAGCAAGCCGCTCGCGAAGGCGTGAGGCCGCACTCATATGACGCCCCGGCGGGTATGCGTGTTTTCCGGCGCCCCAAAGGTGGGGAAATTTGCGTCCGCATCGTCCGCATCGCCTGCGGGCTTTGTTTTCAATGGGTTGCTGCGGACGGTATGCGGACGGTGCGGACGGTATGCGGACGATCTACCGTCCGCGGCAAATTTTGCGTCCGCGTTTGCGTCCGCCGAAAAATGGCTGTTTTCAGCCATCGCGGACGATGCGGACGATGCGGACGCAAAAATCCCGTCTTCTTTGGGGCGGAAATGAATGGATATCATTCTGGCCTTCGCTCGCCCCGCGTGGAAGCGTTCGATCTCGATCCCAATGCTGCGAAGAAACGTCGCGGCGCGCGTCAGGCGGGCCGAGAGCGCGCGAGGGGAGTCCGGCCAAGCCTTTGCCTTGGAGACGGTTTCCGACACCCTTTCCTTCAGGGCGCCCAGAAGAGTTTGCGCCGTGCCAGTCCACACAGTCCGCGCTTCGGCGGCTTCGTCTTGCATCAGCGCGCGGACGGCACTTGCTACCGGATCATTCTCGATCACGTCATCGATGGCCGCAGCGCGGTTCGCATCGAAAGCCGCCATGAACCCGCCCGGCTCCCAGAGAAGCCCATCGCCGCAGGCCGTCGCCCAAAGGGCGAAGTCCGCAAGTCTCGGCAGGCGCGCGAGCCGCGTCTCAGGCAACCGGGCCAGCCCGCGAGAAACCGCGTCAAGCAGCGCGCCAAGAATCGCGGGCCGGGCGGCATCGATCTCGGCATCGATTTCGCGCTCGGCGCGCCGTGCCGTCTCGGCGATCGCTTCGAGAAGCAGGAAGATGGCGCGCTCGGCGAGATCGGGCCGCGATATCACGTCTTCGATCCCATTGAGCGATATCGGCCGCATGGCATCGAAGATCACTTCGTCGCTATCGGTGAACAGCGCCCGCGTGGTGAAGCCGCCGCCGGTCGCCAGCCGGCAGAGGGTGTCGCTAATCCAGGCCGGCAGGCCGGAGATATTATCGAAGCTCAAGATGTGCGCGTTGTTCGCGGCGATAAAGAGATCGCGATCCTCGCGCGGCAACGTGCGCTGTGACGCTGCGCTCGGATCGATGAGAAGCCGCAGCACACGCGCGAACGTCGTCTTCGCACTTCCTTGTTCGCCGGCGAGCGCGAGCACGGGATACGGCCCGCGCGGCCGGAAGGCGGCGAGCAGCCAAGACACGGAAAGGATAAAGTCAGCATCCGATCTGACATTAAGCAAGCCGCGCAGCGCCGCGAGCGATCCGCCGCGCGCAGGTTCCGGCAGCGGCAGCATCCCAGGCGCTCGCCGGAACCGGCAGGGAGGCTCGGAAACGATGCGCCAGCCAGCCGCATCGATCTCGATCGCCTGCCACGCATCGTTGCAAAGATCGAGATAAAGCCGTCCCTCACACTCGCCAACGCGAAGGAAGATTGGCCGCGCCGGGCCGTCGTAATGCGCGCGCGCTTCGATCAGCCCCAACGCCGCCACAACGGACTCGGCGTTTGCCGCGCCGCCATGCCGTTCATAGAAGGCTCGGCCGAGCCATCGCCGAAAGCCCCGGCTTTTGACAGGCCAGGTTTCGCGGCGATCGGCGATTCGAATGTCGGCATACGCCGTTCCGTCGGACGTGTGGAAAAGCTCGCACTCGGCCGCAATCTCGATGAGAAGATCCGCCTGCGATGGCCGGCCGCCGTCATCACCCGCCGCCGCGCGGATCGCCGAATCGATCACGGAGACGCGCACGCCGACCCGCTTGAGAGCGGAGCGGATCGCTTCGAATCGTCCGCGATCTTCGGCGCGCATTTGCGAGAGTGCCGAGATCACGTCATCAGCGAACGCACACGCTGGATCACCCATCGCGCGCTCGGCGAGGTTTTCGAGGGGATCGGCCGGCGGGACGTGCTCGGCGAAATCTGCGTCCGGCTCAGGCCCCGCGCCCGGGCTCAACTCAGGCGCATCAGCCGCCTCTATCACGGGCGCGGCATCCGCACCCATGAGCGCATCCGCCCGGCGCAGGGCGTCCCTATCGGCGCGGTTCATCGGGCACCTCGCTGCGCCTTCGCGCACGTCAAATCGTTAAAATCTGCGTCTAGCTCAAGAGGTTTCACGATCCGGCACTCGCGCCCTTCCGATCGCCAGCGTCGCCATGCCGTTTCGGCCGCTCGGATGCCTGGTTCATCGTGATCCGCCGCGATCGTCACGGTGCGGATTTCCGCAGGCAGCATCATAGATTTCGCGAGATTGCCGGCCGACACGGCCGCCCAGGCGGGCAAGCCGAGGATCGCACCAGCGGCGGCGGCGGTTTCGATCCCTTCGCCAATCGTGAGTTCTTCACTGCAATCTTGCAAACGCACCGCACCGCCGGCGATGACACCGAGGCTCGCCTTTTGCGGCTCTAGAGCGGCCTTGCTGCCGTCGCGATCAAGAAAAACCCTTTGGAGTCCTTGCAAGTTTCCGTCCGGCCCGCTCACGGCGGCGAGCAACGCGAGGTGCCTGCCCCCGCTCGGATGCGGGCAGTCGCGCCGCCATCTCAGCTCCGCCGAGTTCGCGACGTGGGAAATTCTCCGCAATTTCAGGTATTTGCCCGCCGGGCATTCGGGCGTGATCGGCTCGGCGCCATTCCAAACGGCGAGCGCGCGAGCGACACAGGCCGCCGGATCGGCGCGATCGAGGCGGGGCAACCGCTGGGGGCGAGGCGCTGGCAGCGCGCCGCCGGCGGCACCTCGCAATAGCGCGGCGAGCCCGGCGCGATCGTTGCAATTTGCGCACCAAATCAGCGGCTTGCCATCCTTCACGTCGAGGCTAAGCGACTGTTTGTATTGGCAAATCGGACAGTCGCCGCGCCATCCTCTGCCGGCGCGGTGCAGCCGCAAGCGCGTGGCGATTTCGGTTGCGCCGAACCGCGATGGGGGGTAAGAATCTGTCTGCATTTTGTGCCTTCCAGCCCGCCCCGGTGTCCGCCGGAGCGGGTTTTTTTTGATGTTTCAGGGGTTTACGCAGCGTCGGCGGCCGAACGCTTGGCGATGCTCGGGCAGCGAATCTCGGCCGCGGGCAACGCCTCGAGCGCGGCGGAAAGTTCCGCAGTTAGAATCAAAGTCCGCTTCCCAGCCTTTCGCGGATTTATGATTTTCGCTGCTGCCAGTTCATAAATTTTCGTGCGGCTAAGCCCGGAAAACGCGCAGGCTTCTGCGACAGTCATGCTCATAGGTTGCATTGTCTTGGCCCTGTTCGGTGAAACGACGCCAAATTCTGCGAGCGGGCGCTGGTCGGAAAATAGGGACAACTTCCCAACTCGCGTTGTCCCTAATCCCGCGGCCGGAGTTTCGTGATCTTGCGCGCAAAGGCTTTGGCAACGGCATCTTCCTTGACGCCGTGCCAGCCGATGAGCGCAAGCAGCGCCACGATTGCCGCCGTTGCGCGGCCTTCTGCGGTCGATGGGTTACCGATGCGGGTGCCCGGGTTCGCGCGCTGCCAGGCCTGCGCGGCGAGCATCCAGATTCGCTCGGCAACGTTTCCAAACTTGCTATTCGATTGTGGTTTTCGCCTCGTGGCGTCGAGGGCTGGCCAATTCGCCGCCACCCTCTTGGCAGCCGCCAGGAGATCGCGGAGACGGGCGGCTGGCCGCATGTTCGGGCCGGCTTCCGATTCATAATTTGCAATAATTTTCGGCAGGGCAACCAAGAGCGCGCCAATCGCCTCTCGCGCGGCGTCGTAATCCTTTGCGAGCGGCGAGGAATCGTCCTTCTGTTTATCTTCGGTTTTCTTCTGTTTATCTTTGGTTTTCTTCTGGTTATCTTCGGTTTCGCGGACAAAAGTCAGCAAGCGAGCGATCTCGGCGCATATTTCGGCGCATGGCGGATTCAGCCTCGGCGCCGCTTTCGCGAACGCCTTGCGCACTTTGTCGGCGGTTATCCTGGCCTTGCGCTTGGCCGGGGCGGCGGTATGTGTGGAGGTAGGCTTTGCCATGGATGTTCCCCTTGGCGGCTCAGGCCGGGGAAGCGCCTGAACCGCGCCCCCCGGCCGCTTATGCCGGCAGCCGGCCGGCGCGGCTTCTCTCAGCGGCGCGGGATTCTTCCCTTGCGGCCGCTATTTTCCGTAGTTACATAAACCCAGTGCGCATCACCTTCGATCCGGCCAAGCGCCATGCCACGCTTGCCCGGCGCGGGCTTGATTTCCGGGATGCCGCCAAGGTGTTCGCGGGGCGTCATGCCACCGCGCCGGACGATCGGCGGGACTATGGCGAAGCCCGGTTCATCACGGCGGGATATCTCGGCGATCGGCTGGTGGTGATCGTGTGGACACCGCGCCACGGAACGCGGCGAGTGATTTCGATGAGGTATGCCCATGCTCAGGAAGCGAAACGCTGGCAACGGCACATGGATTGATCCTGATGACGCGCCGGAATTAACCGAAGCCTTCTTCGCGCGCGCCGATGTCCGGGACGGCGAAAAGCTGGTGCGGCGCGGGCGGCCGCCCTCCCCCTCGCCCAAGCGGCTTGTCACCTTGCGGCTTGATGATGACGTGCTCACCCGGCTTCGAGCCACCGGGCCGGGCTGGCAGCGGCGGGCCAATGACGCGATCAAGCAATGGCTCGGGCGGCTTGAGGAAGCGCCTGCGGCCGAGAGGTAACGCATCATCGCCAGCGCCGCCCGGCCGTGATGATGGCAAGATGGCGGTGCATCTCCCGCTCGGCGTCATCCTTGGCGATCTCAGCCAGGCGCCGGGCGGCCAATTCGATCTCAGCGAGCAGGCGGGCGGTATCGGCGGCGTGATCCGTCTCACCCGGCTCATGGGCCAAGGTGTCTGTCGCATCAGGCTTTGTCATGGCTGCCTCCGGGGCGGCTGGCGCGGCGCAACGGCTTCACGCTCTCATCGGCAGCGATACCGAGCGGCTGGAAGGCGGCCCGGATCGTGTCCGCGACGTATCCCGGCGAGAGATGCGCATAATGCTTTGCCGTAATCGCGGCGCTGGCATGGCCAAGCTGGGCCGCGATTACCGCCATCGGCGCGCCTGCCATCGCCAGGCGGCTCGCGTGCGTGTGCCGCAGGATATGAAAGCCGATCGCCGGCGCGATACCGGCCGCGACACAAGCGGCTCGCAGGGGGCGGAATTGATCGGATTTCGCCCATGGCTGGCCATCAGCGCGGGGCAATAGGATGGCATCGCGCGCCTTGCCGGCGGCCTGGCGCTCAAAGAACGTAATCGCCTCATCGGTGAGCACGACATGCCGCGCGATCCCGGCCTTGGCGATCGCCACCGTCAGCACGCCAGCCTTGAGATCGAGATCAGCCGGCCGCAGGCGCGCAAGTTCCTGATAGCGGCAGCCGGTGAGCAGCGCCGCCGTCACCAGCGCGCGGAGATCGGGCGGGCAGGCGTTCATCAGGCGCCGTCCCTCATCGTCCGTCAGGTAGCGCACGCGCGCCGCCGCCGTGTTCGGGAACGGGCGCACGCGGCGCCAGGAATCATCGCTCGCCGCGCGCCCCTCGCGATAGGCGAGATTGAGCACCGCCTTGAGCAGTGTCAGGACGTTGTTGGCGGTGCTGCGCCGCGCCCGCCGCCCTTCGCTATCGTCAGCCGCGACAATGCGCCGCGCGCCGCCGCGCAACCGGGCCGG
>JAJYTL010000170.1 GCA_021793055.1 Pseudomonadota bacterium | reverse complement strand
TTGCAATTCCTTCGGGACGCGGCCGATCTCGGAATAGACCGCGCGGGCGAGCTCGCGAAAGCTCAAGCGCCGGTCGGTGCCTTTGACGAAGATTGCGCCCTCGGCGGCGTCGAGATCGTCGGTCGCGGCTTCGAGCAGATGGGCGGCGATGCGCATCGCCTTGTCGCGCACCGCGCGCGCCGCGAGGATCGCCGCGCCGCCGCCGAGCACGGTGCTGCGGCTCGCGTAGGTGCCGGTGCCGTGCGCGACCTCGGCGCTATCGCCATGGATCACGCGCACGTCGGTGACGCGCACGCCGAGCGTTTCCGCCACCACCTGCGCCAGCGTCGTCTCCAACCCCTGGCCGTGCGAGGCGATGCCAAAGGTCGCGGTCACCGCGCCAGTCGAATCGATCCGCACTTTGGCGCTCTCGGTGCCGGTGTTGATCGGCATGCCGGGCGCGGCCGAGATGCGCGAGCCGATGCCGGTGAGCTCGGCGTAGGAGGCGAAGCCGATGCCGATGCGCCGGCCGGCGGTGCGCGCCGCCGCCTGTTCCGCGCGCACGGCGTTGTAGCCGATGGCGTCGCGTGCCGCGACCAGGCATTCGCTGAAGCCCGCCTGGTCCCACACCAGTCCGGACGGCGCCTTGTAGGGGAACTCGTCATCGGCGACGAAATTGCGCAGGCGGATGTCACCGGGATCAAGGCTGAGCTTCTTTGCCGCCATGTCCATCAGCCGTTCGGCGACGAAGGTCGCGGCCGGGCGGCCGACGCCGCGATAGGGGCCGGTCGGCGCCTTCGGCGTCGCCACCGCCTGCACCGCGGCGCGGTAGTTCGCCACGCGATAGGGACCGGAGAGGAAGCTCACCACCTGCACCGGCTCGATCGCCGCCGTCCAGGGATAGATCGAATAGGCGCCGACGTCGCCGATCGCCCGCGCGGTGAGGGCGAGGATGCGGCCCGCCTTGTCGAGGCCCATCTCGGCCTCGACGATCTCGTCGAAGGCCTGGCCGGTCGCGGCTAGGTCCTCAAGCCGGTCGCCGACCCATTTCACCGGCCGGCCAAGCCGGCGCGCCAGCACCGCGACCAGGATCTCTTCCGGGTAGAGCGAACACTTGCCGCCGAAGCCGCCGCCGACGTCCGGCGCCACGACACGCACGAGATGGCCGGGAAGGTCCAGCGCCTCGACCAGCGCGTCGCGGATGATGCCGGGCACCTGGGTGGTGCCATAAAGCGTCAGCGCGCCACGGCCCGGATCGTAGTCGGCGAGATAGGCGCGGTTCTCGATCGCGCCCGGCGTCTTGCGATGGAAGCGGAAGCGGCCGCGGACGCGCACCGCCGCCTCGGCCATCGCGAGGTCGGGATCGCCGCGGGAAAATTCCCGCGCCGCGAGGACGTTGGTTCCCGCCTCCGGGTGCAGAAGCGGCGCGCCCGGTGCCGCCGCCGCTTCCGGATCGACCGCGACGGCGAGCGGCGCGTAGGCGATCTCGATCGCCTCGGCCGCGTCCTCGGCGATGTAGCGGTTTTCCGCCACCACCGCGACCACCGGCTCGCCAACGTAGCGCACCTTGCCGGTGGCCAGGGGCAGCGTCGCGGTGGCGTGATAGTTCCGCATGCGCGAGGTGGCGAAGATCGGCTTCGCCAGGCCGGCTAGGTCGTCCGCCGTGAAGACACCGAGGACGCCCGGAATCTGCCGCGCCGCCGCCGTCTCGATGGCCAGGATGCGGGCGTGCGGCTGGTCGCTACGGCGGATCGCGACGTGCAGAACGCCGGCCGGCTTCATGTCGGCGACATAGGCGCCGTGGCCGGTGAGAAAGCGCGGGTCTTCGAGCCGCTGCACCCGGGCGCCGATCAGTTTCGGCCGCCCATTGTTCTGCGCCTCGGCCGCGGCATCGCCGTCAGTCATAGGCCTCGGCGCCCTTCTTCAGGCTTTTCCACTGCTCCGGATCGTGGCCGCAGAGGACGGTCGCGCCCAGGCTTTCGATGCGGCGGATTTCTGCGAGCGATTGCCGGAACAGATCGGCGTTCCAACTGTTTTTCGGCACGATGTCGCGCTCCAGATTGGCGCGCACGCTCAAGGCGTCGGCGGCGAGCAGGAAGTGGCCGCTCCGCTCCAGCGCCACCAGCGCGCCGATCGACCCCGGCGTATGGCCGGGCAGCGGCAGCAGGACGATGCGTTCGTCGCCGAACACGTCGCGTTCGGCCGCGATGGTCTCGATCGGCCGGCCGACATCCCAATCGGCGCGGAAATAGCCCTTGCCCTCGCTCGCCAGGTCGTCCGCGACCTCAATCTCGCGGGCATGAACGACAAACGAGGCCTTGGCGAAAAATTCGTTGCAGCCGCAATGGTCCATGTGGAGGTGGGAGTTGACCACGAGGTCGATGTCGTCCGGCTTCAGGCCGAGCCGGCCGATCTCAGTCAGCACGTTGTCGTCCGCCGCCATCGCCGGCACGACGCTCTTCGCGAGTCCGCCCCAGCGCGCCTCGGCGTCGGTCGCGACCGCGGGATGGCAGCCGCTGTCGAACAGCACGTTGCCTTGCGGATGGCGAAGCAGGATGCAGGAGCAGGGGAAGGTCACGATGTCGTCCCGCGCCGCTTCCGGGTAATAGGTCGCGGCGCGGAGCTTGAGCTTGCCGCCCGAGAGCACGTGCATTTTCATCGCCGTCGCCGTCATCCCGTTTCCCCAGCCTCGCCGTTGTCCCGCGCCGTGGCGGCGGCGCGGAGCGCGCGGACGATATGTTCGTAGCCGGTGCAGCGGCAGAGATTGCCCGAAAGCCCGTCGCGGATTTCCGCGTCGCTCGCGAGCGGGTATTTCTTGAGCAGATCGATGCCGGTGATCAGCATGCCCGGCGTACAGAAGCCGCATTGCAGCGCGTGATGGGCGCGGAAGGCTTCCTGCAGCGGATGCAGCCGCTCGATGGTGCCGAGGCTTTCCACGGTCTCGATCTCGGCGCCGTCGGCCTGCGCCGCGAAGGTGAGGCAGGCGCGCACGCTGTCGCCGTTCATCAGCACGGTGCAGGCGCCGCAAACGCCATGCTCGCAGCCGACATGGGTGCCGGTGAGGTTCAAGGTCTCGCGCAGGAAATCGGCGAGCAGAAGCCGGGCCTCGACGGTCTTCTCGTAGACCGTGCCGTTGACCGTGATGCGAATCGCGATCTCCGTCGCCGCGCTCATGTCCGGGCCTCCTCGGCGCGGCGCCAGGCGGCGTCGAGCGCGCGCGCCGTCAAGCTCCGGATCAGGTGGCGGCGGAATTCGGCCGAGGCGTGAAGGTCGCTGCTGGGCATGACCGCGCCGGCGGCGGCTTCGGCCGCCGCGGCGATGCGGGCCGCGTCCTTAGGGCCGCCCGCGATTGCGGATTCGGCGTCGCGCGCGCGCGTCGCGCCGTTGCCATCGCCGATCACGGCGATACGGCAGGCGCGGCAAAAGCCGTCTTCCACCGTCACCGTCACGGCCGCCGCGGCGAGGGCGAAATCGCCCCGGCGCTCGGCCATTTCCTCGAAGCCCCAGCCGGTTCCGGGCGGCAGCGCCGGCAGCACGACCTCGGTCACCATCTCGTCGTCGGCGAGTGCCGTGGTGAGTGCGGCGCGAAAGAAATCGCGGGCCGCGACGCTTCGGCCGCCGCGGCCGTTCGCGATCCGGATCTCGGCCTCCAGAAGCTGCGCCATCAGCGGCAGTTCGGCGGCGGGATCGGCGTGCGACAGGCTGCCGCCGAGGGTGCCGCGGTTGCGGATCGCGAGATGGGCGACATGGCCCATGGCAGCGGTAAGAACGGGAAAGTGCTTGGCGATCCGTGCCGAGGTCTCGATCTGCCGGTGGCGCGTAAGCGCGCCGATGACGAGGCCGCCGGCCTCCTCGCGGATATGATCGAGGTTCGGGATGCGGTTGATGTCGATCAAGACGGCCGGGCGCAACAGCCGGAAGTTCAGCATCGGCACCAGGCTTTGCCCGCCGGCCAGAAGCTTCGCCTCGCCGCCGGCCGTGGCGAGTGCGGCCACCGCTTCCTCGACGCTTCGCGCGGCGGCATAGGCGAATGGCGGCGGCTTCATCTTCCTTCCTCGCGACGGGCCGCGCTTATTGCCTGCGCGGGCGGTTCCGTATCCAGGCAAACCGAGGCGCGCCTGTCAAGGCGGCAACGAAGTCATATGGAAACTGACGCGGGGAAGGCTTGTGGCGGCTTATCCAGGGCGGCCAATGATTGTGGTCCCGATCCGAACGCGCGGCTAGTCCGAAGGCGATGTAGCGGCTTCCGGGCTGCGCCCGGCCGATGCCATCCAGGGCACCGGTCCGTAGCCCTCGAAGAAGGCGCGCAAGTCGTCCGCCGGGAGCGGCCGGGAGATCCAATAGCCTTGCAGGTCGTGGCAGCCGTGCTCGACCAACTTCCGCGCGGCGCGCTCGCTCTCGACCCCCTCCGCCACCGGAACGAGGCCGAGGTTGCGCGCCATGTCGATAATCGTCCTGACGATTACCGAGCTGTCCTTCGACTCCAGCATCTCGCCGACGAAGGACTTGTCGATCTTGATCTCCGTGAAGGGCAGGCGCCGCAATTGAACGAGGGAGGAGTAGCCGGTGCCGAAATCGTCGATGGCGAGGCCAAAGCCCTTGAGCCGCATGCGCGCGAGAATGTCCATGATGCGGTTGGCGTCCTGCATCGTTGCCGTCTCGGTCAGCTC
This sequence comes from Pseudomonadota bacterium, assembly GCA_021793055.1. Lineage (GTDB taxonomy): Bacteria > Pseudomonadota > Alphaproteobacteria > Ferrovibrionales > Ferrovibrionaceae > JAJYTL01. The sequence goes on along the minus strand of JAJYTL010000170.1, from coordinate 2,482 downwards.
GACGGTCAACGTTTCGTGCGGCACCCCGTGGGCCTGGCACAGCCCGGCGATGCGGTCGGGCAGGCTCAAATCGCCCAGATTGCGCGCCGAGACGTTCACCGACATGCCGATCTCGACGCCCTCGCGTCGCCAGAGCCCGACCTGCCGCACGGCGGCGGCGACGACCCAGTCGGTGAGCCGGTCGATGGCGATGCTGTTTTCGATGACAGAGAGAAACTGCCCCGGCATGAGAAGTCCCTTCGTCGGGTGCCACCAGCGGATCAGGGCCTCGACGCCGCTCACGCGTCCCGACGCCGCGTCGAGCCGCGGCTGGTAATGTAGGGCGAGCTCTTGCCGTTCGATGGCGCGCGCGATGTCCGCAGGATCGATTGGCGTGTCGCTCTCTTTTACGGATTCGAGATGACGGCGCAGTTCCGCGGCGCGCACGGGCTTGAGCAAGGTGCCGGCAATCGTGAGGCCGGCGGCGGTGCCGAGTTGCCGCGCCGTGTCGAGAACGCGTTCGTCGACGCCGCTCGCCAGGAATATCTTCGCCTTCACCAGATCGCGCGCGAGCTCGCGCAGGAGTTCGACGCCGTCAGTGCCCGGCATTCTGAGGTCGAGGACGATGACGTCGGGTTGCCACGAGGCAAGTTGGCCGCGAAAGGCGTCGGGATTGTTGGCGGCGACCACGTCGTAACCGGATTGCTCCGCGACGCGCCCGACGAAGCTCGCGAAGTCGGCGTCGTCGTCGACGATGAGAAGACGATTTTCTGACATGGCTACTCTCCGCTCGGAACCGTTATCCGTCCGATGCCCTAGTCGATTAGAACCTTGCGCAGCGTCTCCGCGAGCTGTTGCTTGCGATAGGGCTTGCTGAGGAGCGGCGCCGTGAGTCGTTCCTCCCGCCGTCCGCCGCCTGCCTGCGTGAAGCCCGAGGTAAACAGCACCTTGAGGCCCGGCCTGAGCGCCGCGGCTTCGCGGGCGAGGGCCCTTCCGTCCTTGCCGCCCGGCATGATCACGTCGGTGAACAAGAGGTCGATATCGTCGCGCTCTTCGAGAATTTCGAGCGCGTCGCGCGCGTTTCCGGCGTCGATCGTGCGGTAGCCGAGGCTCCGCAGCTGATCGACCACGACCTTGCGGATTTCGCCATTGTCCTCGACGACGAGTATGGTCTCGTTGCCGCGCGGCGCCGCTTCCCTGGCCGGCGGCGGGTTCTCCCGATCCTGTTCCGCGGCGTCCGCCGCGCGCGGCAGCCAAAGCTTGACGGTGGTGCCGTGGCCGGACTCGCTATAAATCTTGATATGACCGCCGGATTGCTTGATGAAGCCATAGACCATGCTCAGCCCAAGGCCGGTGCCGTGTCCGGCTTCCTTGGTGGTGAAGAAAGGGTCGAAGGCGCGGGCGGCGACCTCCGGCGGCATGCCGCTGCCGGTGTCGGACACGGCGATCTCGACGTAATCGCCGGGAACCACGTCGATCTCTCGCAGCGCGTAATCGGCGTCGAAATGGGCATTGGCGATCTCGATCGATAGTTCCCCGCCCTTCGGCATGGCGTCGCGGGCGTTAACCGCGAGATTCAGAATCGCTGTCTCAAGCTGGGTCGCGTCGGCGATGACGGGCCAGACACCGTCTTCCTCGCGAAGCCGAATGGCGACTTGGCCGCCGAGCGACCGGCGGAGAAGCTCGGTCATGGCGTGGAGCGCTTCCGCCGGCGCGATGCGCTCAGGGCGCAGCGGTTGGCGGCGCGAGAAGGCGAGCAGCTGGCGCGTGAGTTCCGCGCCGCGCAGGCAGGCGCCGAGGGCGGCCCGGACGAGCTCCAACGCCGCCGGGTTCTTCTCTGCCTGCTCTTCGAGAAGGTCGAGGTTGCCGATGGCGACGCCAAGAAGATTGTTGAAGTCGTGCGCAATGCCGCCGGTGAGCTGGCCGACCGCCTCCATTTTCTGCGCCTGCCGCAATTGCCGCTCGATCTGAAGTTCGTTCGTGAGATCGTTCACCACATAAAGAACGCCGATCCGCTGGCCATCGTCGTCCTGCAGCGGCGCCGAGTTGATACTCACATCGACCGGCCCGCCGTCCTTTTTCATGCGACGACCGCGCACGGCGCTGATGCTTTCTCCCGCCAGGGTGCGCTCGAAATAGGTCGCGAAGTGATCGCGTTCGGATTGCGGCACCACCGGATGCGGCTTGCCGACTATTTCGGCTGCCGTCCAGCCGAACAACCGCTCGGCCGCGGGGTTCCACAGCGTCACGTTGGCCTCGAGATCGAGGCAAATAATGGCGGCGGGCGAGGCGCGGATAACTGCGTCAAGGGTCTGATTCGCCTTCTCCAACTGCCCCATGGCCTCGGCCAGGCTGGCGTTCCGCCCCTCAAGCGCGGCGGCCATGGTATCGAAGCTCTGCCCGAGCCTGGCGATTTCCCCGGCGCCGCCTAAGTCACCGACCCGGACGCCGGCGCCGCCTTCTGCCAGCCTGGCGGCGGCGGCGCTGATTTCCGCGATCGGGC
>JAJYTL010000169.1 GCA_021793055.1 Pseudomonadota bacterium | reverse complement strand
GGCGAGGGCGGCGATTTCGGTGGCGAAGCTCACCTCCTCGCCATCGTGGGTAAAGAAGAGCGGCCGCTCGCCCGCGCGGTCGCGCGCGAGAATCAGACGCTCCGCCGCCGGGTCCCAAAGCGCCAGCGCGAAGGCCCCGGCGAGGCGCTCGACGAAGGCTTCGCCGAGCTCGAGATAGAGGCCGGAGATCACGGCAATGTCGGTCGCATGCCGCACGGCACGGCCGCGCGCCGCGAGCCAGGCCCGCAATTCCCGATGATTGTCGATTTCGCCGTTGCAGACGACGATCACGCCGCTCGGCCGGTCGATGATCGGCTGCGCGCCGTCGTCGAGGCCGCGGATGGCGAGCCGCGCCGCGCCGAAGATCGTGCGCGTCCCCTCCCCGATGCCGACGCCGTTACCGCCCCGATGCTCCAGGGCATCGCGCATGGCGACCACCCGGCGCACCATGTCGCCCTGGTCCGGGATTTCGGCGAAGCTCGCTATGCCGCAGATACCGCACACTTCAGTCCCTCGTCGCTTGCGCTTTCGTCGGTCGGGAAAGAAGCACCGCCCCATAGCCAAGGGGAAGCCTCTCCACCGCTCCCCCGTATTCCGCCGCGACTCGCCGCAGCGTTCGCTTCTGGTTGCCCTTCGCCAACAAGTAAATCGGATGCCGGCGGGTTGCAAGCCAATGCGCAAAGCCGTCGAGCGGCACCAATACCGCCGGCCAATGCGCGCTGCGCGCCAGGGCGAAGCGGATGTAGTTGCTGGTCAGCTCGCTGCCGTCCCTGGTGACGACCGTGATCCGGCGATGAATATAGAACGGCACGCCGTCCGGAAAGCACTCGAAACAGACGATCCGGACCTCCGGCGGCAGGTTCGCCATGCGCGCCGCCAGGGCGCGGGTGGAATGGCTCTCGGCGTAGTCCTGAAAGAGCGGGAAGCCGACGGTGGTGACGGCCGCCGGAAAGAGCAGGAAAGCGAGCAGGGCGAGGCCGACGCGCCGGCGCCAGGCGGCGGCGACCGCCACCAGCGCCGTCGCCAGGAGACAGGCGGCAAGAAGCGGCAAAGCCGGACGGAGGGCCGCGACATAGTGGCCGTGCGCGCCGAGCCGCGCCAGGAACGCCCGATGCGCGATATCCCAGGCGACGAGCGCGCCGCCCATGAGCGCGATCACGCCGAGCGCCAGGGTTGCGCGCAGGATCAGCCGCGCGGCACGGCCTTGGCCGTCCGCGAAGGCGCGGGCGAAGCCGCGCGCCGCGAGGACGCCGAGCGCCACCACCGCGGTCAGGATGTAACCCGGCAGTTTGGAGCGCGGCAACGAGAAGAAGATCACCACCACCGCCGCCCAGACCGCGAACAGGCGATCGGGCCGCAGCCATCGCCGGCGCTCTCGCCACGCCAGCACGACGCCTTCCGGGATCAGCAAGCTCCAGGGGAAAAAGGCCCCTAGGATGACCGGCAGATAGAAATAGAACGGTCGCGTGCGGCCGAAATCACGGGTCGCCAGGCGGTCGAGCGACTCCTTGACCAGGCCGTAATAGGGAAAATCCGGATGCTGTAGCGTGACGCCGACGAACCACGGCAGCACCAAGGCCGCGAAGACCGCGAAATTAAGCGGGCGGAACAACCGTCCCCAAGCCTGCTTTCGCTTTTCCACCACGTTCAGGACGCCGAGAACGAGAAGCGGCAGAAGGAGACCGATCGGCCCCTTGATCAAAGTCGCGACGCCGGACGCGGCCCAGCTCAGCAGATACCAGCGTCTCGGCTCCCGCCCCGGCTCCTCGGCACGATAGCCGGCGAAAATCGCCAGCGAGACGAAAAGTGCCAGCGGCATGTCGAAAATGACCAGCCGCGCGAAGGCGAAAAAGAGCGGTGTCGTCGCCACCACCGCGACAGCCAGCGCCGCCGTGCGGGTGTCGTAGGCGCGACGAAGAAACAAAAACAGGACGCCGAGCAGGGCGAGCGCCGCCAAGGCCGAGGGCAGCCGCGCCGTCGCCTGCGACTGGCCGAAAAGATCGAAGGACAACGCCACGGCGCGAAAATAGAAGGCCGGCTTGTCGAGATACGCAAGCCCGTCATAGGTCGGCACCAGCCACGCTCCAGAGAGGTGCATTTCGCGGGCGACCTCGGCGTTGCGGCCTTCGTCCGGCTGCATCAGCGGCAAGCCGCCGAGACGGTAGAAGATCATCATTAAGGCCAGGGCAAAGGCCGCGCAGACGGCAAGGCGGCGGCGAACAGTCGGTGACGGGCCGGACATCGGCAAACCATTTCTGATGCAAGACTCGGGCGGGCGCATCATAGCGATGGCGGCGAGCCGGCGCGAGCCGCCAATCCGCGCCGAGGCCCGCCGCGCCCGGAGACCGCGACGTCCGCGCCTACAGCCCGGCCGCCTCTTTTTCACAGCGGCGACCGGGCACGATTTCTGCCGCAAAGTCCGGCCGTCGCGGCAGCCGGGCGCGCACCCCGCAACCAATCGTCAACATCTTTGATTGTAATGTAGAGCGCACGGCAACCATTCGTAGAATATTCGGGGCGCCGCGTTCTTCGCCGCCTACGATGCCGGCTGCCGCAGGTCCGGATGCACTCGAAGTCCCGTGATCTTTGCGTTATAATTGGTTGACTTGTCGTGAGGGTCGATCTTGCCGCCGCGCTAGCGTCCTATAGGGCTTTCGGAATCCCGTTCACCGCATATAGAGCATTGACCATGATCGTGCGCCGCCATTTCCTCATCGGATTCGCCGCCATTTTCGCCATCTTCGGCACCGTGCCCGCCCGCGCCGCAGCCCAGCCCAACGCCGGCGCGTTCATCCAGAACCTCGGCGATATGGCGATTCACACACTGACCAGCTCGACCCTGACCGACAAGCAGCGCGAGACGGCGTTCCGGCGCCTGTTCCTCGCCAATTTCGACGTGCCGGGGATCAGCCGCTTCGTCCTCGGCCGGTTCTGGCGCCAGGCGACGCCCGCGCAGCGCGCCGAATATCAGAAGCTGTTCGCCGAATACATCGTCAAGACCTACTCCATCAATCTGACGCACTACAGCCAAGAAAGCATCCGGGTTTCCGGCATGCAGCCCGAGACCGGCGACACGATCGTCATGAGCACGATCCAGCAGCCGAACGGCCATCCGGTTAAGGTGAACTGGCGGGTGCGCGGCACGCCCGGCCATTATCGCATCACCGACGTGGTCGTGGACGGCGTCAGCATGGCGATTACCCAGCGCCAAGAATTCGCCTCCGTGATCGAGGGCGGCGGCGGCAATGTCGGAACGCTGATCGCCCAACTTCGGCAAAAGGTTCGGCAGCTGAGCCAGTAGCGGGGCGGCAACCGGCCGCGCGCTTGCCCGAAAGGCAAGCTGCGCGTTCAGGCCGCGATCGCGACGCCCGCCGCCAGCTCGGGACCGTCAGGCTCGGGGGGACTTTTTGTGCTCCTGTGGCGATGAGATGTTGAAGATATCGACATCGCCAAGGTCCTCGACCCGCATCCGGTCGAGTTCCTCGAAGTAGCGTTGCAGCACGTCCGCCTTGTGGATGCAGCCGATGACCCGCGGCTCCTCCACCGACACCACGACCGGCAAGGTCTCGTAACGGGTCGATTCGACCATCTCAAGGGCCGAAAGCAGCGCCTCGTCGGCGGTAAGGAAATGCGGCGGGTCGGAGACCAGGCTTCCGGCCGTGCCGCGCTCGGGATCGCCTTCGATCAGCGCCGCGTTGGCCTCGGCGCTGTCCACCATGCCGGCGAAAGTGCCGTCCGGATTCTCGATAAAGGCGACCTTGGCGGTGCCGAGAAGAAACAGGCTGCACAAGGTATCGAGATCGGTCGCGGCAGGCACGCGCAGAACGTTGCGGTCAAGCACCTCCCGCACCGCGAGGTCGCGCAGCCGGCCGATATCGGAAGAGCCGCGGAGGTCCATGCCGCGAAGGTGGAAGCGCCACGTCGAGAAGGAATAGCCGAACCAGCGCCGCGTCACCGCCGAGGCGACGAGCACGCCGACGATGACCCCGATGGCGACCGGATAGTTCGAGGTCGTCTCAAGCACGAGCAAGATCATGGTGAGGGGCGCGCCGACCACGGCGGTCGCCACGGCACCCATCCCGACCAGCGCGTAAGCGGTGTAGTCGAAGGGGACGCCGGGCAGAAACAGTGCCGCCAGCCAGCCGACCGCGCCGCCGAACAAACCGCCGAGAAAGACCGAGGCGCTGAACAGCCCGCCGCGAAAGCCGGAGCCGATGCTCACCGCCGAGGCCAACGCCTTCGCGCCAACCAGCCCGATCAGAATGGGCAGGGTAAATTGCTGGTTGACCACGGCATCGAGCGCGCCATGGCCGCTGCCGAGGACTGACGGAAAAAACAGCGCTGTCAGCCCCAGCACACAGCCGCCGATGGCCGGTCGCAGCCAATGGGGCGCCGACCAGCGCCGATAGAGGGCCTCGAAAACCGTGGCGACGCGCATCACGAGAATGCCCATCACCGACGCCAGCACGCCGATCGCAACAAAAACTAGGTATTCGGTATTGGCGACGCCGGGCGCCGAGCGCGCCACCGCCCAAAGCGGCGCCGAGCCGAGGATCGAGCGCGAGACCACGGTTCCCACCACGGCCGCGATCAGTACCGGGGCGAGCGCCGTGACCGCATAGCCGCCGACAACGAGCTCCAAAGCATAGAACGTGCCGGCGAGCGGCGCGTTGAAGGCTGCGGCGATCGCCGCCGCGGCGCCGCAGCCCACCATGGTGCGGAGCGAGGACCGCTTGACCTGGATATACTGGCCGAGCCAGCTGCAGAACCCGGAACCCATCTGAACGACGGAGGCCTCGAGGCCGACCGAGGCGCCGACCCCGACCGAGGCGATGGTCATGGCGATGATCACCAGACTGTCCGCGAACGACATGCGCCCGCCGTGCAGGGCGTTGGCCTCGATGGCATCGATGATTTCCTGCGGATGCCAGCGCCGGATGAAGTGAACCCCGATGCCGTAGGCGAGCCCCCCCAGAATCGGCACCAGGAGCGGCCGCCACCAGCCGTAAAGCGTCGCCAGCGCGGGCTGATGGTCGATCGATACGCCGAACGTAAGGTGCTGCACCAGCGACGCGAGGTCCTTTTGCACCACCACGCCGCCCCCGACCACCGAGCCGGTCGCAGCCGCGAGCGCCAACAAGAACAGCTCGTCCTTGCGCGCAAGCCGGCGCAGGAAACGCCAGCGACTCTCCATCCAAACGGCTTGCGCATGCAGCATCGTGTCAAGCACCCGACAGCGGCGGGACTCGGCTCACCTTCCGCGCCGGCCAGCGGGCGCGACGCCAGCAAGTCGCAAAGGGGCGCAAGCCCTCTTCGTTCAACCCGGCTCCCCCGTCAGGGCTTGTCGCGTTAGCACTGTCGGCGCGTCGACGACACGCCTGCTCACCCGCCGACGGGCGGCCCGCAACTCCTTTGCCACGCCGGGGACGCACGTCCGGCACCAGCCTGGTCGATACGACACACAGAAGATGTTAAGTTAAAGCCGCGCCGCCGAGATTTCCAAGACATTTGCCGAGCGGGCCAATTTTTCCCGCCGGCTGTTGCGGCGGAGACGCATCCCCGTGGCGAAAGCGGGCCGCGGCCGGGCGGCAGATTGACGGCATCGTGGCTTGGTGGAATGGTGCCGTCATGATGCAGATTCCGTCCCCGCGCCCGCGACCAGCGACAGCCTTCGCGAACCCGATTCCGCCTTCCGCCCGCGGTTCGCGGCGCTAAGGGGATGCGCGCCGCCGTGACGCCACCGGCCGATCCGGCATCGGCGGAGCCCGAATCGGCCGAAGCCGGCGTCGGATTCCTGCGCTTCGCCCTGACCATCTTCGTCCCTTTCGCGCTCGGCCAGTTCTTTTCCTTTTACGCCCGCACCATCAACGCCGTCATCGCGCCGGAGCTGATGACCGATGTCGGCATCAGGGCGCCTGACCTCGGCCTGCTCACGGCGGTTTTCTTCTTCACATCGGCAAGCATGCAGCTGCCGCTCGGCGTCCTGCTCGACCGCTTCGGCCCGCGCCGGGTGCTACCGGCGATGTTTTGCGCCGCCGCTATCGGGACGTTGCTCTTTTCCTTCGGCCAAGGCCAATACACGCTCGCCTTCGGCCGCGCGGTCATCGGTCTCGGCGTGTCCTGCTCGCTGATGTCGGGATTTCGCGCCATCATGCTGTGGCTCCCGCGCCAGCGTTGGGCGCTCGCCAGCAGTTCCCTGCTCGCCGGTGGCAGTCTCGGCGTCTTTGCCGCCACCGCGCCGACACGCGCCCTGCTCCACTTCATATCTTGGCGCGTGCTGTTTGTCTTGATGACTTTCGCCGCGCTGGCGATCGCCGGCCTGGTTTTCAGCCTGGTGCCGGACAAGCCGGGCAGCCGCGACGTGAGCCCGCTTCGCGAACAACTGCGGGGCCTGATCTCGATCTACACCGACCCCCTCTTCCACCGGCTGGCGCCGACGATCTGCCTCGCCACCGGCACCTATATGGCGATTCAGGGTCTCTGGGCCGGCTTGTGGTTCCGCGACGTCGGCGGATTCAGCCTGCAGGCCGTCGCGGCCCATCTTTTCGCCCTCGCGGTGGCGCTCTCGGCCGGCTACTTGACCATGGGGCTGATCGCCGACCGGCTGACCCATCTCGGCTTCAAGCTGATCGACGTGCTGTGCGGCACGGTGTTTTTCTTTTATCTGGTGGAGCTGGCGCTGACGCTCCGCATCGACGCGGCCGGCTACCTGCCCTGGATCCTGTTCGGGCTGCTGTCGTCCGCGCTCAGCCTCGGCTTTCCGGTTCTCGCGCAGCATTTTCCGATGGAGCTGGGCGGCCGCTCGACCACCGGCCTCAATGTTTTGATCTTCTTTTCCGCTTTCGCCGTGCAATCACTGATCGGCATGGTCGTTGGCCTCTGGGCGCCCGACGCCGCCGGACACTACCCGGCCGCCGCCTATTCCTGGGCCTTGGGCCTCATGCTCAGCGTTCAGGCACTCGCCTTTCTGCGGCTGATGTGGTGGCGGTTAAACCACCGGCGGCCGTAAACAGCTCCGGGCGAGCTCGGCGAACAGCGCGGCCTTGACCCGCGCGAGGCCGGACGACGTCGCCGCCTCGCAACGCGCCACCAGAACCGCCTGGGTATTTGAAGCGCGCAAGAGCCACCAGCCGTCCGG
>JAJYTL010000168.1 GCA_021793055.1 Pseudomonadota bacterium | reverse complement strand
GCCGCCGTTGATCGCGGCTAGGCCGGAGAGCGCCTGGATCAAAAGGTCCTGCCCCGGCCGCGCGGCATAGGGCCCATCCGGCCCGAAGCCCGAGGCCGCGGCATAGATCAACTTCGGGTTGCGCGCCCGCAACATCCCCTCGCCGAGACCGAGCTTCTCCATCACGCCGGGACGGTAGTTCTCCGCCACCACGTCGGCGCGATCGATCAGGCGCAGCGCGATGTCGCGGCCCTCCGGCGCCTTGAGGTCGAGGGCGAAGCTCCGCTTGTTGCGATTGGCGGAAAGAAACAACACCGACTGGCCGTCGACGGCGCGAAAACCGCCGCTCCAATGGCGCTGAAACGCGCCCTCGATCGGCTCGACGGCGATCACCTCGGCGCCGAGATCGCCAAGCAACTGAATGCCGAGCGGCCCCATGAGGAAATGGTTGAAGCTGACGATGCGGATGCCGCGAAGCAACTCCATGCCGGTCTCCTCAATGCGGGCTAGGCGACGCGGCCGGACGACCGGCGGGGCCGCTCGGGCGCGAAGCGGCCGGGATGGAGCAGCTTCACCAGCGCCTCGATGAAATAGAAGTCGCCAAAGAGGACGGCGCTGTCGACGCCCTCGCCCTGCGGCTTGGAATAGCAGCCGTGCTTGAGGATGCCGCGATGATCTTCCTCGGTCACGAGATAATCGCGCACCAGCGCATCGAGCAGCGCGAGGCCCCGCGCGTCCCATTCGGCGGCGCGGGCCGGATCGGGCGAGAGCCGCGCCAGGTCGAGAAAGCCCGAGGCGGCGATGGCGGCGGCCGACGAATCGCGCGGCGCCGCCGGGATCGCAGGATCGTCGAAATCCCAGTACGGCACCAGCCCGGCATCGAGACGGGCGAGGAAATAGCGCCCGAGGCCCTCAGCCAAGGCGAAAAAGCCGGCGTCGGCGTCGGCCTCGGCGCTGGCGGCGAAACCCTTGATCGCCCAGGCTTGGCCGCGCGGCCAGCAAGATTCGTCGGCGGCGCCCTGAAAGGTGAAGCCGCGGCGTTTGACGCCGCTCTCGGGATCGTACTCGACCGCATGATAGGTCGAGCGGTCGGGCCGGACGAAGGCGCCGGCGGTCATCCGCGCGTGCGCCGCGCCGAGATCGCGGAAGCTCGCATCGCCGGTTTCGGCCGCCGCCCAGTAGAGCAGCGGCAGATTGGCCATGGTGTCGATCGCCGAGCTTGCCCGACCGCGCGGATCGTCGAGCGGCCCCCAGGCGGCGACATAGCTGCCGGCCTTGGTGCGGACGGCCCGCGCCCGCAGCCGTTCCGCAGCGCGCAGCGCGAGTTCGGCGTAAGCGCGCGTGCCGGTGATGTGACAGGCGGGAATGGCGCTCGATTGGAAGATGAAGCCGATATCGTGGGTATTGGGATCTTCGGCGCGCGGACGGATAAGATCGAGCCGCCGCCGCGCAGCGCCGAGAAGCGCCGCGTCGCCGCTATGGACATGGGCGGCGAGCAGCAGCCCGATCCAGAAGCCGCAGAACCAATTGCCGTGATCCCAGCCGTTCGGCCCGTAGCCGGCCGAGCGCGTCGCCGGCATCGTCTTCCAGGCGCCGGACGGCCCCGTCACATAAGGAAATGCGTCGCCGAGCGCGGCTTCGTCCGCCGCCATGCGCTCGGCCAGAAGATCGAGAACGCGGGCAAAGGCCGCGCACTGGCTTTCGGACAGAGACGCCGCCGCGCTCATTACGCCGGGGCGGGCGCCGGCAGCAGCACAGGAACGAGAAAGCCGCGCAGGCTGGCCAAGGTTTCCTCAGGGTATTCGCCCATCAGCATATGACCGGAGCCGGCGATGGTCTCGACCTGCGGCCGGGGCAGCGCCGCGATCAAGGCGCGGCTCGCCGCCGCCGGCACCATGCGGTCGCGCCCGCCAACCACCACCAGCGCCGGGCAGGCCACCTTGGCCGCCGCCGCCTGGCCGGCGTCGAACGGATAATCGGCGCAGGCCTTGAGCCCAGCATGCAGCGCGCCTTCCGGCTCCGAAACCAGGAGATGCCGGTCGAGACCGCGCAGCCAAAGCCCCGGCATGCGATTGCCGCCGAGGCGGCCCTTGGCGTCATGCGCCCAATCGGTCATCAACTCGATGGCGAAGTCGCGGCGCTCCTTAGCAAGGGCGAGGAACTCGCCGTTCACCGCCATCGGCAGGCCGGTGCCGAGAAGGGCGAGCGCGCGGACGCGATCCGGCATCGCCGCCGCCGCTTCCAATGCCACCAGCGCGCCAAGGCTGTGCCCGACCAGGGCGGCCTGCTTGACGCCGGCTTGATCCAGAAGCCGCCCGAGCCAGCGCGCGAGATCGGGCACCGAATCGAGCGCCGGCGGATCGGACAGCCCATGCCCCGGCAGATCGGGCGCCAGCACGGCGAAGCCGTGATGGGCGAACCAGCGGCTTTGCAGCACGAAGGCGCTGTGGTCCATGCCGGCGCCGTGCAGGAAGACGATAGCGGGCCGCGCCGGATCGAAATCGGTGCCGCCGGTGGCGACGTGAACGGCGTGGCCGTCGACGGTGAGCGCGAGGGTCTGAGCCATGCGACGCCCTCAAGCCTTCTGCGCGGCGCGCAGGGCGCCGTGCAGATCGTCGATCAGATCGGCGGCGTCCTCGAGACCGATGGAAAGCCGCACCAGGTCCTCGCCGATCCCGGCTACCACCAAGGCCGCCGCGTCCATCTGCTGGTGCGTCGTCGAGGCGGGATGGATGACCAGGGACTTGGCGTCGCCGACATTGGCGAGATGCGAGAACAGCCGCAGGCTCTCGATGAAGCGCTGGCCGGCCTTGCGCCCGCCCTTGATGCCGAAGCTGAAGATGGCGCCGGCGCCCTTCGGCAGGAGCCGCTTCGCCAATTCGTGATCGGGATGCTCGGGCAATTCCGGATAGCTGACCCAGGCGACGGCGGTGTGGCCCTTGAGAAAGGCGACGACCTTGCGCGCGTTCTCGACGTGGCGGGCCATGCGGACGCTCAAGGTTTCGACCCCCTGGAGGAGATGGAAGGCATTGGTCGGGCTGATCGCCGGGCCGAAATCGCGCATGCCCTCGACCCGCGCCCGCAGGATGAACGCGGCGGGGCCGAACTCCTCGGCGAAGTTGAGGCCGTGGTAGCCGGCATAAGGCTCGGTCAGGGTCGGGAACTTGCCCGATTTCCGCCAGTCGAAGGCGCCTGAATCGACCAGCGCACCGCCGATCGCGATACCGTGGCCGCCGAGGAACTTGGTCACCGAATGCATGATGAGATCGGCGCCGAGATCGAACGGCCGGCAGAGATAGGGCGTGGCGAAGGTGTTGTCGATCAGGAGCGGCAGGCCGGCGTCATGGGCGATCGCGGAAACCGCCGGGATGTCCAGCACCTCGAGACCGGGGTTGCCCAGCACCTCGGCGAAGACGAGCCGCGTCTCGGGCCGGATCGCGGCGGCGATCGCCCGGTGATCGCGCGGGTTGACGAAGGTCGTCTCGATGCCGAAGCGGGGCAGCGTGTGATTGAAGAGATTGTGCGAGCCGCCGTAGATATTGGCCGAGGAGACGATATGCCCGCCCGCCCCCATCAGGGTCGCGACCGCGAGATGCAATGCCGCTTGGCCCGAGGCGGTGCAAAGCGCGCCGACGCCGCCTTCGAGCGCGGCGATGCGCTCCTCCAGCACAGCGACGGTGGGATTGGAGATACGGCTGTAGATATGCCCGGCGCGCTCCAAGTTGAACAGCGCCGCCGCCTGCTCCGTGTCGCGGAAGACGAAGGAGGTGGTTTGATAGATCGGCACCGCGCGGGCGCCGGTAAGGGGATCGGGCTCCTGGCCGGCGTGCAGACCAAGGGTGTCGAACTTAAGGGGTTTCGGTTCCAGCATGGGGCTTGGAGCCTACACGCGCCGAAGCGGAGCGTAAAGCCGCCGAAAGGCGCAGTCACGTCTCGGTTTGAATTTCCGCTCGCGAGCCCTTGCGGCGGTTCCTTCAGTCGTTGCCGATCGAACGAATGACCCGCGCTGGATTTCCGCCGACAAGGGTATTCGGCGGCACGTCGCGGGTGACGACCGAACCCGCGGCCACGACCGCGTTCTCGCCGATCGTCACCCCGCCGACGATGGTTGCGGCGGCCGCGATCCAGACGTTTCTCTCGATCACGATGGGCTTCGCGATCACGGCGGCGCGCCGCTGGGACGGTTCGAGGGGATGGCCGGCCGTAATGATGCTCACGTTCGGTCCGATCATCACGTCATCGGCGATGTCGATCCCGCCAAGATCGTACATAGTGCAATTCTGGTTGATGAACACGTTGCGCCCGACGCGGATATTATCGCCGCCGGTGGCGTAGAACGGCGGGATCAGCGAAAAGCCGTCGTCCACCTTGGTGCCGATCAAATCGCTGAACACCGCCCGAATTTCGGCCGCATCGTTGAACGTCAAACGGTTGAGAGCGGCGGTGATCGCCATCGCCCGCTTGACGCCGGCCACCATGGCCGCCGATTCCGGCGTCCGCCGGGCAATGATCTTGGTGCCGCTCTCATTCGCCATTCGCAATTTTCCTCAAGCTACGATTGAGCATGCGTTTCGACGCGCCCGAAATTTGCTCGGCCCCGAAATTCAGGCCGAGACGCAACCGGCGGCGCCGCGCGGACGCGGCGCCGCGGCGTCTTTCAGCCGATGCGATCGAGCAGCGGGTCTGCCGCCGAGCCGCCCTGCCAGCGATCGAACCGCAGGACGTCGCGAAGCGGCAGGCGCGGCAGCCAGCCGGCGCTTTCAAGCTCCGGCTTGGCGAAGAAGTGCGAGACATGGCCGAGGCAGAGATAGGCGATGGGCTGGATCGCCGCCGGAATGCCGAGCGCCGCGCGCAGATCGTCGTGGCGCAGGATCGAGACCCAGCCGACGCCGATATTCTCCGCCCGCGCCGCCAGCCACAGGTTCTGCACCGCGCAGACGGCGCTGTAGAGGTCCATTTCGCGCTGGTGCGTGCGCCCGATCACCACGGGCCCTGAGCGGCTGCGGTCACAGGTGACGCAGATGCCGACCGGCGCCTCGAGGATGCCTTCGAGCTTCAAGCCGCGATAGGTCGGCTGCCGCGCGGCGTCGAACATCTCCGCCGCCTCGTGGTGCGCGACCTCGAAGGCGTCATGCACTTGGCGCTTGACCGCGCCATCGCGCACCACGATGAAATCCCACGGCTGCATGAAGCCGACCGAGGGCGCGTGATGGGCGGCGGTGAGAATCCGCGCCAGCACGTCGTCGGCGATCGGCTCGGGCAGGAATTGGCCGCGCACGTCGCGGCGGGAAAAGATGCATTTGTAGACGGCGTCGCGCTCGGCGGGTGAAAGGTCGGCGTCGATCTGGATCGGACTGTTTTCCATGGTGTCCCCTTCATGGCACATCGCGAGCGGCCGCCTCTCCGGGGCGGCGCGCCATGGCTTCCAGGCCGGTCTTCTGACTGAGGTTCATCCCCTCCGAACGCCTTCCCGGCGGATGCCAGTGGCGAATGTCCGGACGGTCCCCTTCACAGCGTTGGGCACGTGGCGGACTTGCACCGCCTTCCCGATTCTCCCGAGGGCGGCCCCGGGCACCTGAAGCGGCCGGGATCATGGCATGAAAGAGGCCCGGCCGGAATTTTTTTCCGTGCCATACTGCGGGCGACGGACGTGCGGCCGAGGCGGAGGAAACGCGATGCCCGAGAGAGGCGCCGATCGAGCGATCACCATCTACGGCGACCGGATTTCCGGCAATTGCGACAAGGTCCACTTCGTCGCCGACCATCTCGGCCTCCCCTATCGCTGGGTTGAGACCAGCGTCATCGCGGGCGCGACGCGGACGGCGGAATTTCTCGCCCGCTATCCCGCCGGACAGGTGCCGACGGTGGTGCTTGCGGACGGCCGCGCGCTGGCGCAATCGAACGCGATCCTGCTTTACCTCGCCGCCGGAAGCGATCTTCTGCCGAGCGCCCCCTATGACCGGGCGCTGGTCGATCAATGGCTGTTCTGGGAACAGAACACGCACGAGACCACAATCGCCGCGCGCCGCTATCGCAAGAGCTACCTGAAGCTGCCCGAGGCCGAGATCGACCCGAGCCTCAAGCCGCGGTGCGAACGCGCCCTCGACCTTATGGAGCGGCACTCGGCGGCCCGGCGTTTTCTCGTCGGCGAACGGCTCAGCGTCGCCGACATCGCGCTTGTCGCCTATACCCGCATGGCGTCCGAGGGCGGCTTAGATCTGGAGAAATAGCCGGCGGTCTTGCGCTGGGCGCGGCGGGTGGAGATGGCGTTGGGGGTGGGACATTATCAACCACCGGAGGCCTAAATGGCCCTGCCTCGCGCAACCAGCCCCTACCGACTTTCGGACCAGCAGTTCGATGGTCTTATAGAGTTGACGACCCGCTACGATCGCGCAGCAAAAAGTGTTTGCGGGCCAAAGCGTACCTGCCTGGCGCAATTATGATCGGCGCGGCACTGGAATCCGCCCTTATTTGTTTGATTTGCCTGCACCCTCGGAAGTTCAACAAATGGGAGGGAGTTCCGCGCAAAAAGGGGCACGTCAAACCTGTCTTCGACTGGCCCCTCGCTCAGCTTCTCGGCGCCGCGAATCATACCGGCTGGGTACCTCGCGCCCTAACCGACGAAGACGACTTCGACCACGACGTCGCATCCCTCGGTGACTACACCAAGGTGATTCACTTGATTCGAAACTTCGTCCATTCCGCGCGATATTTGGAAGACTATTATCCACGCCGAATAACGCTGCGACGATTGGCGGCCCTCATAAGAGTCTACAACCGCGTTGCGGAACCGCTCTTCTATATCGAGGGACGATCCCTGACTCAGAAAGTACGGGCTCTGGAGAAGAAATAGACAGATAATTCAACTACGCTCGCGAGCGGCAGAGGAACGGCTTGAGGCGCCCCTTACCGCTTGAACAACTGCTCGGCGCTGCCGCGTTGCGCCTGCTTGGCGGCGATTGCCGCCTCGGCGCGGGCGATTTCCGCCCTCAGCGCGGCGATATGCTCCTGCAATTCGGCGATGGACAGCGTCTCCAAGTCGGGCGCGCCCTCGGGCTTTGGCGGCGGGGCCACATCGTCCGTATCCATCGCGTCCTCCTCGGCCGGCGGCGGCTTGCCAGGGCATTGTTAACATTATAAACCTCCGGCTGCGTTTTCCTGCAACCGCGAGGCACCCCATGGCCGAAC
>JAJYTL010000167.1 GCA_021793055.1 Pseudomonadota bacterium | reverse complement strand
GAGCGAGCCGACGGGCGAGAGAGAACCGTGAAGCCGGAGCGAGCCGCGCGGCCAGAGTGAACCGGAGGGAAAGAGCGAGCCGTGACAAGTGAGTGAACCGACCAGCAGGAGCGCCGTCTCAAAACCGCGAAACCATGATTCTCAGGTCCGCTACAGGTCCGCGAAAATCCGTTGCGATTATGTCGCGAGACGAAATAGGCGATAATCTGTTGGTTTTATTGGCCTATTCGGTGTGGCGCTATCATGCGATCCGCTTACTTGTAGTAAGGAGATCGGGCTCGCCACGCCGCGCCATGCGGATGCGCCGGCGCGAGGCCAGGGAGGCGATCGCCCTGGAACCGGGCCTTAGCGCGCCCTGACACGGCCCGGCAGCGCATGGGCTTGGTATCCATTTGGTATGCGGAGGGATATTTACGCCAGCGTAGCGACTGGCTAACCCATTGATATGAAATGGCGCGCCCGAAGAGATTCGAACTCCTAACCCCCAGATCCGTAGTCTGACTATCGATCGTGCCAGGGCAAGCCACGGCCCGCCAAACCCTCATAAAACCTAGCATTAGGCGCTATCTGTCTTTCCCTGACACGTCATGGCGTGGTATCCTATCCGGTAGCTTCATCGGGAATGGACACCAAACCATGCTTACCCGCATCACCACCGCCACCGTCAACGCCATGAAGCCGGGCGATGTCATCTTTGATACCGAGGTGCGGGGGCTGTTCATCCGCCACCGCGCGGAAGGCGGCGTCCCGCATTACTATCTCAAGACGCGCGTCAAGCGGGTGCAGAGGGTTTTCGCCATCGGTCGCCATGGTCGCGGCCATTGGACGCCAGAGGCTGCACGGCGCGAGGCGGTGCGCATCCTTGGCCTGATCCGCGATGGTCGCGATCTGCACGCCGAGCGCGCCGAGGAAAAGGCCGGAACCGCCTTCGCCGTCTTCGCCGAACGATATCTCACCGACTATGCCGCCAACCACCACAAGCCCCGCACATTGGCCGAGGAAACCCGACTGCTGCGCCTGCACGTCCTTCCGGCGCTGGGGCCGATCCGGCTGCGGGAGATCGCTCGCCCCGAGATCGCGCGGCTCCATGCCAGGCTGAGCGCGAAGCCCGTCACCGCCAATCGGGTGATTGCGCTGGTGTCATCGATCCTCGGATGGGCGGAAAAGGTTGGCGAGCGCCCGGTTGGCAGCAACCCCGCAAGGGCAATCGAGCATTACCCGGAAAAGGCACGGGAGCGGTATCTCACCGGCGAGGAACTGCAGCGCCTCGGCGAGGCCCTGGCACGGGCGGAAACCGAGGGGCTGGTTGATTGGCGCTTCATCGCCATGGTGCGGCTGTTGCTGTTCAGCGGTGCCCGTCTCTCGGAAATCCTCGGCCTCACCTGGCCGCAAGTGGACACCACCAGCGGGGTTGTCCGCCTCGCCGATAGCAAGACGGGCGCGAAAAATCTGTTCCTTCCCGCGCCTGCCCTGGCTGTTCTAGGGGGGCTTCCGCGCCTCGCCGATAACCCGCACGTCCTTCCCGGTGATCGTCCTGGAGCGCCATTGGTGGGGGTGCAAAAGCCATGGCAGCGCATCCGGCGCCTGGCTGGCCTGCCTGATCTCCGGCTGCATGATCTCCGCCACGCCTTCGCCTCGGTTGCGGTGCAGGGCGGCGAGAGCTTGTTCATCGTTGGCAAGCTGCTCGGGCACAGCCAGGCCACCACAACCCAGCGTTATGCCCATCTCGCCCCCGATCCCGCTCTTGCCGCCGCTGAGCGCGCTGCCGCCCGCATCGGCGCCGCGATGACGGGCGAGGGTGGTGACGTGGTGAGGATGCGGAAGAGCCGCCGTTAGAGATAGAGCGGGCCGGGGCGGCGGTGACAACGCCGATCCCAGCCCTGAACCCGAAACCATGAGGACACCATGGCCGAGCCTGACGGAAGACATACCACCACCGCCGCGAAGATCGAAGCCGCCTTTGCGGAAGCGATCGCGCGGGTGCGCTCCGCCCCCGATGAACCATCGCCTGAGGAATCCTCGCGCGAGGAAATTGCTGCCCATTTTACCAAGCGAGCGGCTGACTATCGGCGCAATTTGCCGATCATCGAAGCGGTCATCGCCGTTTTTACCGAGACGCTGGGGCCGGATCGCGCGCCGCCTTTGAGCAGCTTCGCGGAAGTGACGGAGATCGGGCGACTTGCCGAAACCATCCTGCATTTCCGATCTGCCAGGCGCGTCCCGTTATACAATCCGCGCGAAACTCAGGCGATGCGCCGCGCCATCCGCGACTTGTCTCGGGCGGTGCCACGCTTGTTATCGAAAACCGAGCGCCTAGCCGGCGGAACTGACAGAGAGATAAGCCGCCATCTCGCACTTCTCCGCACACTTAGCGCCGCCATCGAGCCTTTTGAGGAATTGGCGCACTCTCGCGCCGACCAGCGATCTTTCGTGCAACACGCCGCGATCAGGGCGATCAGCGCGCAAGTGCGCGCTGTGTTTGCGCGCCAAGGGCTGACGGCGAGCTTCGCGCACGAGGAGACCGACGCCGTGCGCGTCGTCAAACGCCTCCTCTCACTTTGCGATATTCACGCGAGCGATGGCGCAATCATCGAGGTGATGCGGGCACCTCGGGGAAATGCTGGGAAATTTTTCTAAACTTCCCCGCCGACAACGGGGGCGCAAATTGTCGCAGAGTGGCGCAGCGCAACGATCGGAGCCCCCACATGGAACCCCTCCTAAACAAAAGCGACGCCGCCGCCCTCCTCAACGTTTCGCGCAGGACGATCGATCGCCTCCACGATCTGCCGCGTGTCCGCCTCGGCGCGCGTCGCATTGCCTTCCGGCCGAGCGACCTCGCCGCTTGGACCGCCGCCCGCGTCGCGGTTCCCGCCGATGCCGAGCGCGACGCGCGCCCGGCAGATGCCGGCTAAGCCCCTTGAACCAAAGGAAAACCCGCCGGCGTTCGCGCGCTCGGCGGGCTGATGGAAGCTGCAACAATGAAAATGTATCATCACCCCCACGTGCCGGCAAGCGAAATCGCGCAGCGCCTCGGCCTGCGCCGCGCCGGGCGATCCTGGCGTGGTCAGTGTCCGGCTTGCTCGTATCCCGCCGGCGCCGTGCTCGATGAGCGGGGCGGCGTGGCGCTTTTGTGGTGCTCAAGCTGCCAAGACCGCGCCGCCCTTTTTGCTGCCCTCCGCGCCGCCTCCGGTGGCTTGCTACCGCCCCGCGCCGCGCCGCCCGATCCCGCGCCCGAGGCCGAGCGCTTGGCCGAGCGCATCGAGAAGGCGCGTCGAATTTGGGATGGCGCCGAGCGGATCACGCCCGACTCGCCGGCAGCCAGATACCTCGCGCGGCGCAAGATCGAGCACATTGCGAACTCGCCGGCATTGCGATGGCGTAAGGACACGCCGCACCCGAGCGGCGGACGGCATCTCGCGCTGATCGCCGCGATCACCGGCGCGGATGGCGATTTCTCTGGCGTGCAGCGCATATATCTCGACCGCGACGGCCGAAAAGCCGCTTGCGAACCGACGAAAGCGAGCCTCGGCCAGGTCGCCGGCGGTGCGGTGCGGCTGCAATCTTGCAGTGATGCAGTCGTGATCGGCGAAGGCATCGAAAGCGCCGCCGCTGCCGGCGCGATCCTTGGCCTGCCGGCTTGGGCCGCCGTTTCGGCCGGTAATATGGCAAAATCCTTGATCCTGCCGCCGGAAATTCGCAGCGTGGTCATCGCCGCCGATAACGACCCGGTCGGCTTGCGCGCCGCCGAAGCGGCGTGGCGACGCTGGCGAGCGGA
The DNA here is from genome assembly GCA_021793055.1 of Pseudomonadota bacterium. Taxonomy (GTDB): domain Bacteria; phylum Pseudomonadota; class Alphaproteobacteria; order Ferrovibrionales; family Ferrovibrionaceae; genus JAJYTL01. Next base: position 3,408 of record JAJYTL010000167.1, on the reverse strand, counting down.
AGGCCGAAGCGTGCGAATCGTCAAGCCAAATCAAAAGGATGGCGATTTTAACGATTTGCAGCGCGATGCCGCGCGGGGGATCGAGCGATGAGTGGCGACTTTTCCGAGCACGTGCCGCCGGCCGATGCCGAAGAAGATGAAGGGCGCCGGGGACCGCCGCAGCGGGATCGCATCATCGGCGCCATCCTCGCGCATGGGATCAATCTTTGGCGCGATGCCGATGGCAACGGTTATGCGACGATCGAGATCGGCGGCACCCTTCAACGGCACGCCGTCCGATCGCGTGCGTTCCGTGATTTGGTTCGCTTTATCTTTGGGCAGTCCAACATTCGCGAGATCAACGGAACCTTGGTTCCAGCGTCAATTTCTGACACTGGATGGAAGGAGGCATTGCCACAAATCGAGGCGATGGCGAGCGTAGCGACAACGCGCGAGCCGGCGATAAGGACATGCCAGGTCGGGGAGTGCATTATCATCGACCTGGGTGACGAAACATGGCGCGCGATCGAGGTTTCGCCAAGCGGATGGCAAGTCATCGACCGCACCGATGGCCCGCTGGTCCGGTCAAACGGCATGCGAGCGCTTCCAATTCCTGCGCGTTCGCCCGCCGCTCTATCGGATTTTCGCCGGCTCGCAAATCTTCCTGGGGAACGGGAGGCGATGCTCGCCTTGGGCTGGTCCGTTGCGGCGCTATGGCCGAGCGGCCCATATGCGATCCTCTCAATATCCGGCGAGAGTGAGTCAGGTAAAACATCAATCTGCCGCTTTATTCGCAGCTTCATCGACCCGAATCTCGCGGACCTTCGGAAGCCGCCAAAAGATCAGAACGATATCGCGCTCGCCGGCGCCAATGCTCGGGTGATCGCATACGAAAATCTATCCTCGATTTCCGCTGACATGGCTGATGACCTTTGCCGCATCGCGACCGGCTCGGGCTTCGCGAAACGGTCACTCTATACAAACGGGGAAGAGCACCTCGCCTATGTGTGCCGTCCGGTCATGCTCAACGGAATTCCCGCGCTCATGACCCGCGGAGACCTCGCATCGCGGACGCTCGACGTTATGTGCCCGCCGATTCCGGCGAATTGCCGCATGACGGAAGAAGAATACGCCGCCGCCTGCGACGCTGCGCGCCCCGGCATCTTGGCGCTTATCCTCGATGGCCTGGCGATGGCCCTCCGAGACGTGCCGACGCTGAAATTGGCAAATCCGCCTCGCCTCGGCCTGGCAGCGAAGATCGCGATCGCGGCGGCCCCGGCCTTCGGATGGTCGCGTGATGAGATGAGGGCGGCGATCGATGAGAACCGCGCGGCTGCCGCCGCCGCCTCGATCGACGCTGACCAAATCGGCCGCGCCATCCGCGACGGCATCATGTGCACGGCGATGGAGTGGCACGGGACGGCGCAATCTCTCTTGGGGGCGCTTCTCGATCTAGTGCCCCAAGAGGCTCGCGACCGCCGATCCTGGCCTGCCGACGCAACTCGCTTAAGCGCGCGCCTTCGGCGGCTTGCGCCGGCGATGCGGCTGATCGGTATCGATATTGAGACAGGCGAGCGGACAAAGCGGGCTCGAACGATAACCATAACCCGCAAGTTGCCGGAAACAGCGTCATCAGCGTCACCAGCGTCATCGAAACGAAAAAATGGCGGATTTCCGCCAGTTTCCGAGGGCTCTCCGGGTGACGCTGAAAATCCGGCTAGCGTCACCCAGCGTCACCCAGCGTCACCCGAGCGTCACCCGTCATACCAGTCTAACCCATTGAATAATCACGAAACAGGCTCACTGGGTGACGCTGGTGACGCTGGTGACGCTATCTCCGGGACCATGGGGGTATGTATGACCTCCGAGCACGGCGACGTGATATGACCCCCCGCGCAATGGTTGACACCCTGCAACGTCTCGGAATTGAGATGAGGGTTTCGGGTGATTCTTTGGTGCTCTCGCCGCCGGGGAAAACGCCCCCCGACCTGCTCGCCGAAGCCAAGCGCCTCAAGCCCGAACTGCTCGCGCTGTTGCGATCCGAAACGGCGAACGAGAACGGCACGGCGTTGCTCTCGATGAGCGAGATCATTGCCCTGGTGGCAGCGATCGCCGCCGCCGATCCGATCGCCGCGCCGGATCGGGTGCGCGAAGCCGCCTGCCGGATGCGCCGTGCCGGACACTGCCGCGCCGAGATCGCCGCGACACTGCTGCCCGCCGTGCCGTTGGCAACGATCGCAATGGCTGCCAGGTTGGCGCTCGAAGATGGGTGGACGGATGCCGAAGCGGAGAGAGCCCCATGATCCCGCGCTCGCCTGCCTGGCGTGCCACCGGCGGCGACCGTGAGGCACCATCACCGGCCGAGCGGCTGCAAGCCTTGGCGCGGCAGATTCGGAACCTGAGCCCCGATTGGCGCTGCCCTGAACGCTATTATGAGATGCGATCGGAACTCGCCGAGGAAGCCCACCGCTTGGCGCGGGCGTTGGAAAGGATCGCCCCCGATGCCGCATGACGCCGTCGAAACCAAACAAACCCCCCTACTGTTCAGAAAGGAAAAGCCGATGCCCGCAAAGAAAACTGCTCACCTCGATGCGCCCCTGCCCGATGAGGTGGAAATCCGCGCCCGCTCCATGATGACCGCGGCGGAACGGCTCGCCGACGCGCAAGGGCGCCCACGCACCCCCTTCATCGCTGAAAGGGCTTTGGACTACTACCGGGCCGAGGCGAAGCGCCAGCTTGACATGACGCGCCAGCGCCCCGCCGATCCCGCAAGCGCCCCGGATCAGCGGGCTACTAACCTCAACGCCCTGCCTGGCGCGGCACCCTGCAGGGGCTGCGGGCGAGCCTACTGGCACTCGCCGTCATGGAAGGGAACCCGTGCGGATCTCTGCCCGAGCTGCACGCGGGAGATCTCGCCATGAGCGACGACCCGCTGAAACCAGTGCCGCCCGCAGTGAACGGCTACATCACCCCGCGCCATGGCCGAGGCCGCTTGCGCCCGTTCAGGCCCGGCGAGAGCGGCAATCCCGGCGGCGTTGCCGGCAGATATCAGGAGGTTGTGAAGCTAGCCCGCGAGGCATCGCCCGAAGCCATGAGGGTTATGATCGAAATCATGCGCGACGCGGATGAAGAAACCCGCGCGCGGCTGGTGGCGATCGAAGGGATTTTCAACAGGGCGTTCGGCCGTCCGCGCGAGATGCCGGAGGGCGAGGGGCGAGGCCCCGGGCTGAACCTCGAAGGCGTGTCGGAAGAAAGGCTATCGCTCATCATCCGCGCGCTCGAACTGGCGCAAAAGGCCAAGCGCGCGCAGGGCGACGGCGCGGCAGAGACAGGACCGGTTTCTGGATTGCCGGACGGCCCGGAGGCGGCGTAGTCTGGCGAGCGAGCCGACGGGCGAGAGAGAACCGTGAAGCCGGAGCGAGCCGCGCG
>JAJYTL010000166.1 GCA_021793055.1 Pseudomonadota bacterium | reverse complement strand
TCGGCGCGGTGGTCCACCTCGCCGCCCGGGTGCATCGCCTCCATGACGATGCCGCCGATCCCCTGGCGGCCTTCCGCCGCGCCAACACGGCGGCGACCGAAAGCCTGGCCAAGGCCGCGGCCGAGGCCAAGGTGCGCCGCCTGGTGTTTCTGTCGACGGTCAAGATTCACGGCGAAACCAGCCGCGACCGCGCCCTGGTCGAAAGTGATCCGGCCGATCCCAAGGACGCCTACGCGATGTCCAAATGGGAAGCGGAGCAGGCGCTCGGCCGCGTCGCGGCCGCGAGCGATCTCGAAATCGTCATCCTGCGGCCGCCGCTGGTCTATGGCCCCGGCGTCAAAGGCAACTTGCGCCGCCTGTTGCGCTGGGTCGACCAGGGCGTGCCGCTGCCCTTGGCCGGGATCGCCAACCGCCGCAGCCTGATCGGGCTTGCCAATCTGGTCGAAGCGATCTGCCACGCCTTGATCCAGCCGGGCATCGCGGGCGAGGCCTTCCTGGTCTCGGACGGCACCGATCTCTCGACCCCGGCGCTGGTGCGCCATATCGCCCACGCCCTCGGCAAGAAGGCGCGGCTGCTGCCCTGCCCGCCGGCGGCGCTACGCGGCCTCGCCCGCCTCGCCGGGCGCGAGCAGGCGCTCGACCGCCTGACCGATTCGCTCGCCATCAACCCCGAGAAGGCGATGCGCCGGCTCGGCTGGCGGCCGAAGGTCGCGCTCGACAGCGAGCTCGCGGCGATGGCCGCGTGGTGGCGGCAGCGGCCGCCGCGCGAGGAGCGCGCTTGAACCGCGGCCGGACGCGCCTTAAATAGCCTTGTCATGAGCGTGGTTCCCCGATGACCCGATTCCTTTGCCGCCGTTCGCTCCTGTCCGCTCTCGCCCTGACGCTCGGTCTCGCGCTGCTCGGCGCGGCGCCGGCGCAAGCCGCGCTTTCGGCCAAGGACCAGGCCGAGGTCCGACAGGTGGAGCGCTATCTCGACGGCATGCGCAGCCTGAAAGCCGAGTTCATCCAGGTGGCCCCCGACGGCGCGCTGAGCACCGGCGAGCTGTTCTTGCGCCGGCCGGGCATGGCGCGGTTCCAATACGCGCCGCCGTCGCCGATCCTCTTGGTCGCGGACGGCGTCTGGATGGTCTATCAGGACCGCAAGCTCGGCCAGACCACGCGGCTGCCGCTCGGCGGCTCGCCGCTCGCGATCCTGCTCTCCGACAAGATCGCGATCGGCCCCGGCAGCGATGTCGCGATCAAGGCGATCCATCGCGGGCCGGGCACCCTCAATCTCACCCTCTATCAGCGCGACAAGCCGAAGCAGGGTACGCTGACGCTGATCTTCTCGACACCGCCGCTGCAGCTGCGCCAATGGGTCCTGACCGACGCCGAGGGCCGCCAGACCACGATCACGCTCAACCGAACCGATACCAACGTCTCGCTGCCGACCCGGCTCTTCATCGTCCAGGACCTGCCGCCGCCGGGCGAGCGGCTGCCGAACAGCATGCAATAGGCCCCGCAAACCCGAACCGCGCCGCCGCCGCGGCGAACAGGAACCCGCCATGACATCGCAAAGCCTGTTGATCGGGGTTTCCGGCTGCCTCCGCGCGGTCTCGGACTGGCCATTTCACATGGCCGGCGACAAGTATCTCCGCGCCGTGGTCGAGGGCACCGGCGGCCAGCCGGTGATCGTGCCGGCACTGGGGGACGCGACCGATTGGTCCGGGCTCCTCGCCCGGCTCGACGGCTTGATGCTTACCGGCAGCCCCTCGAACGTCGAGCCGCGTCATTACGACGGCCCGCCGAGCCGCGCGGACGTGCCGCACGACCCCGCGCGCGACGCCACGACCTTGCCGCTGATTCGCGCCGCGGCGCAAACCGGCGTGCCGATTCTCGCGATCTGCCGCGGCATCCAGGAAATGAACGTCGCCTTCGGCGGCAGCCTGCATCAGCATCTCGCGGAAGTCCCGGGGCGCATGGATCACCGCCGCGATCCGAAGGCGCCGCGCGCCGTGCAATACGGCCCGCGCCACCGCGTCCGCTTCAGCGCCGGCGGGCTTCTGGAACAGCTCGCCGGCACGCCGGAGGCGATGGTCAATTCCCTGCATGGCCAGGGCCTCGACCGGATCGGTGCGGCGCTCGCTGTCGAGGCGGTCGCCGACGACGGCACGATCGAGGCGGTACGGGTCCAAGACGCCGCCGCTTTCGCGCTCGGCGTGCAATGGCATGTCGAATGGGAATTGCGGCAAAATCCGCTCTCGGCGGCGATCTTCGCGGCCATCGCGGCGGCGGCGCGCCAGCGCGCCCAAGGCCGCGCGGAGGCACCGGCGACAGCGGACGCGATGCCCCGCCGGGACCCCCGCCATGCGTCCGCAACATAAGTATTTGTCCGGATCCCCCTGGTTTTTCACCCCATAGGCCCCATATTTTTTTCAATCGACTGGGCACTCAACCGAGTCCGCAATCTCCCCCCGATTCGGCCGGTTTCCAGTCGCCGGGCGTCGGTAGTCCCCTGCCGATGTCGAATCGCCACGAGCGGGAAACCCCCGGTCCTCCCCCCGACCGGGGGTTTCTATTTGTCGCGACCGCAACTGGCCCGGCCGCGACGCGCGCCCCGTGAGGGGATAATTGACTTGCCCTGAGAGCCTTCCTAAGGTCCGCGCAGCGATGACCCGACCGCCTTTCATGCCCCCAACGCGCGCCATCGACGTCGCGCCCGACGCCGGCCATTCCCGAAGCCGCGCGGCTCGGCGCCGCCCGTTCGCGGTGACGCGATGAACGCGGACGAGGGCGGCGACGACGACGATTTCGAAACCTCGGTCGCGGTTCTCTGGGGCCAGCGCTTTGCCCGCATGATTGCCGAAGTCGCGTGGTTCAGCGCCCTCGGTGAGCCGCTTCGCGCAAGCGCGCAGGACGAGGCCGAAGCCTATGGCGAGGCCCTGGGGCTTGGGCGGATCATGGTCGCGGTCGCCGTCGACTGGGACGCCGCGGGCGAGGTGGTCGAACTGTTGCGGGCCGGCGAGAACGCCGCCACGGAAAACGAGATGGAAGCGGCGCTGATGGTTGCGGCGGCGGAAAACCTTCCCGAGGACGACATCCTCGGCCTGCTGCAGGCGGTGCGCGTGCTGGCGCTGCGCGTCGTTCACCCGGCCGCGGCGCAAGCCGCGATGCGGGCCGGACTGCGCGAGCCCGAGCTGGTGCGCGCCGCGGCCGAAGCCGCCGTCCAGGCCTGCATCCAGGCGGCGCTGGTACTGGCTGCCGAAGCCGAGGAAGCGCATCCCTTCGCGCACAAATACCGCCTGTTCGAGGCCGGGCGCTGGCCGCTCGGCGTGATCGGCCAAACCCTCCACCTGTTCTGATCCCGGAAACCATGGCAAAGACAGCGAAGAAAGGCGGCGGCCGATCTCCAGGCACGGTGCGGCTCGCCACCTGGAACATCAACTCGGTGCGCCTGCGGATCGAGAGCGTCGCTCGCTTCGTCGCCGAGCAGCGGCCCGACATCCTCTGCCTGCAGGAAACCAAGGTCGCGGACGACAAGTTTCCCGCACTCGCCTTCCGCGAAATGGGTTTCGATACCGTTCTGGCGCGCGGAGAAAAGAGCTATAACGGCGTCGCCATCCTCTCTCGGCTGCCGCTCGATGACGTCGCCTTCGAGAATTGGGGCGGCAAGGGAGACTGCCGGCATCTCACGGCGCGGCTACCGAACGGCGTCGCGCTGCATAATGTCTACGTGCCGGCTGGCGGCGACATTCCGGACGCGGAGGCCAATCCGAAATTCGGCCACAAGCTCGCCTTCCTGCGCGACATGATCGCGCGCTTTCGCGGCCGCAAGGAGCCGGCGATCCTGGTCGGGGACTTCAACATCGCGCCGCTTGAGACCGACGTCTGGTCGCACAAGGCGCTCTTGAACGTGGTCAGCCACACGGCCGGCGAGGTCGCGCTGCTCGACGATCTCATGGCGGCAGCACCTTGGCACGACGCGGTACGCCACTTCATTCCGCCGGAGGAGCAGCTCTATACCTGGTGGAGCTATCGCTCGCCGGATTGGGCGGCCGCCGACAAGGGCCGCCGGCTCGATCATGTGTGGGTGACCAAGGGCCTTGCGGCGAGCCTGCGGAACGTCGCCGTGGCGCGCGAGACGCGCGGCTGGAACCCCGCCTCGGATCATGTTCCGGTGATCGTGGACTTCGACCTGACGCCGTAATCGCGGCGGCCCGGCCGAACCGCCGGGCTCAGCGTCTGGCGCGCCGGCGCCAGCCCGCGTTCTCGTCGAGCACGAGGCGCGAGATGACGTTGATCGCCAGCACGAAGAGAGTGACGAAAAGCGCCGCCGCATAGGCCAGCGCGTTGGCGCTGGCGAACGGCTCGTTGATGAAGGCCCAAATCGCGTAGGTCAGATAGCCGATCGGCGCGTTGGTGAGATGGCCGTTCCAGAGATAATTCGACCAGCCGGCGGTGTAGAGCAGCGGCGCGGTCTCGCCGACCGAGATCGCGAGCGAGAGCAGAACGCCGGTGAGAATCCCGGGCAACGCCATCGGCACGCAGATGCGCATCGTCACCGTGCCGTCGCCGGCGCCCAAGGCATAGGCCGCCTCGCGCACCGCGCGCGGCACCTGGCGGAGCGCGATCTCGCTGGTGCGGCAAATATAGGGCAGCGAGATAATGGCGAGCGCGATGCTGCCGGCCGCGACCGAGAACTTCCAGCCGAGCCCGACCACCATCGTGATGTAGCCGAAATAGCCGATCACGATCGAGGGCACGCCGACCAGGACATCGGCAAGGAAGCGGATCGTCGACGCCAAGCGGCCATGGTCGAATTCGGCGATATAGATGCCGGCGGCGAGACCCGGCGGGATCGCGAGCAGGATGCCGCCGAAGGCGAGGACGAAGGTGCCCTCGATGGCGTTCAGTAATCCGCCGCCGGTGCCTTCCGTGACATGGGTGAAGACCGTGAGCGAGAGCGCATCGAAGCCGCGCAGAAACACGGTCGCGAGAATCCATACCATGGCGCTGCCGAGGAGCAGAAACGCGAGCGTGCTCAAAGCCCAGCCGAGATAGCTGAAGAACTGGCGCTGGCGGAAACGCCCGCGATCGGCGCGGAACTGGGAAACCACCATATCGGCCATCAGACGACCCTCGAGCTCAGGCCTTCGTAGTACATCAGAACCCGGGCGAACCCGTTCACGACAATGGAGATTGCGCACAGCACGACCGCCACCTCGGCGAGCGAACGCACCGCCATGCCGGTCGGGTCCTCGAGCGCGCTGTCAAGCTGCGAGACGATGAAGGACGCCATCGTCGAGATCGGCGTGTAGATGTTGCTCGGCAGGTAGTTCAGCGCGTTGCCGCTGACCATGAGCACGGCCATGGTCTCGCCGAGCGCGCGCCCAGTGGCAAGAATGCTGGAGCCGATCAAGACCCGGCGCAGTCCCGGCAAGAGCACCTTCCACAGCGTCTCGAAGCGATTCGCGCCAAGCGCCACCGCCGCTTCGCGCAGCTTGGCCGGCTGGCTGACCAGCGCGTCGCGCAAGGTTGCCGTGATCAGCGGCACGATCATCAATGTCAGCACGAAACCGGAGGTGAGCAGGCCGTAGCCGCTGCCGGGCGCGCCGCCGAAAAAGGGAATGAAGCCGAGCCACCTGGCCATGAACGGATAGAGGTGATGCCCGAGGAACGGAATCACCACGACGAAGCCCCAAAGGCCGTAGACGACGCTCGGAATCGCGGCCAGAAGCTCGACCATGAAAGAGAGCCAAGGCCGCAGCGGTGCCGGCACCCCCTCGGCCAGAAACAGCGCAGCGCCGACCCCGACCGGGACCGCGATGGCGATCGCGATCGCGGTGCTGAGCAGCGTCCCGACGATCAGGAACAGAATGCCGTAATGGGCGCCGGGCATGATCTCCTGCCCGCGGACCATGATCGGATTGGCGTAGAGGCTGCCGAGGTTCCAGCTGTTGTCGGTCACGAAGGCGATGCCGTTCAGGCGTATCGCCGGCCAGGCATAGACCGCGAGAAAGACGACGATCGCGATCAGGCTCGCCGGCACGATGCTGGCGAGAAGCGCGGTCACTCTGCGGAAATTCAGCATGCGCTCCGGAATCCGAACGGATCGGCGCCGCGCGAGGCGAAAGGCAGGCGGCGGCCCGCACGCCGTGTCGCCCCATGCGCGGCCCCAAAATCACGTCGCTCGCCGGCAGCCAAGCTGCCGACGAGCGGGTGAAAGAAGCCGAAATCAGGATCGGCTGAGGTCACTTAATCTCCGCGATCTGCGCCGCACTGAGCTTAACAACCGGTTCCGGCAACGGCACGAAATGCACTTCCTTCATAAAGTGCGGGGCATTGCCGCCGTCCGAAGCAATCGCCCAAGTGAAAAACTTCCGCAGCGCCGCCGCCATCTCGGCCGAGGGCTGCTTCGCGTGTACGATAGCATACTCGTAGTTGATGATGGGATAGGATTCGGCGCCCGGCGCGAAGATCAGGCTGATGCGCTGGTCCTTCGGCGTCTTCGGCACCATCACCGCCGCCGCCGCCATCGCCGTCTTGGCCTCGGGCAGGACGAAGTGGCCGTCGCGGTTCTCCAGCATGGCGATGCCGAGCTTGTCCTTCTCGATGGTGTTCTGGAAGCTGGTGCCGATATAGGCGATCGTGTAGGGGGTGTTCCTGACCGCGAGCACCATGCCGGGATTGCCCACGGCGCCGATGCCGCCGGAAACGGCCGGCCAACTCACGGTGGTGCCGTAGCTGACGCTGTTGGCCCACGACGGCGTGCTGAACGAAAGATACTGGCTGAAGATGAATGTATCGCCGCTACCGTCGGTGCGGTGAACCGGAATGATCACGTGATCGGGCAGCTTGACGCCGGGATTGAGCTTGCGGATCGCCGCGTCGTTCCAATGACGGATCTTGCCCTCGTAGATGCCGGCGAGCACCGGACCGCTCAGCTTCAGATGCTTGCCGTTCAGGCCGGGCACGTTGTAGTTCACCATCTGCATCGAGATGGCGAGCGGAATGTTCAACATTCCCGGATTCTTCTTCATCAGCCCGTCGCTGAGATAGGCGTCGGAGGCGCCGATCTGCGCGATGCCGGCGATCGACTGGGAAATGCCGGTGCCGCTGCCGGTCGACTGGGTCGTGATCCTCACGTCCGGATTGGCCTTGGTGTAAACCGGAACCCAGAGGTTAAAGAGCGGGTAGAGCAGACTCGACCCGGTCTCCAGGATATTGACGGTTCCGGCGGCGTGGC
>JAJYTL010000165.1 GCA_021793055.1 Pseudomonadota bacterium | reverse complement strand
AATAATAAGCTGCACGAGACGTTCGGCTTCAGGCTCTTTCGGATCAGACCCTCATAGCTCTCCTTCTCGCCGAGCACGCTCACGACCTCGACTTCGGCGCAGAAGTCGGCGACGTGGTTGGCCGCCGCGATCACCCCGCCAGCAAACAACTCGCGCTGCTCGAATTTGGCCGCGATCATGTTCTCCTTCGGCGTCTTGCCCATCGGGACCGTGTACTGGTATTCGTCGACGATGGCGTCGCCGACCAGAACCACGCGCTTGTCCGCTACGCGGTCGAGCGCGGCGAGCGTTAGGCCCAGCATGTCGGCGGCGCGAACCCGCGCGAGATAGGCGTTGACCTCGGGATCGAAGACCGCGAGATGGCGGTTGATCAGGTTCGAGGAAGAAAAGGTGATCTCCTCGGTGAACGCGACGCGACCGCCATAGCTTTCGACGATGCGGCGCTCTTCCGCGATTTTCCCGGTGACGTCGGAATCGTCGTCCTTGTAGTCGGAGCCTTTGACATAGACGTCCGGCCGCACAAGGTGGAGAACGCCCTCGGCGCTCGGCCATTGGCTGATGGCAACGTAATCGACGCACTCCAGGGCGGAGATCATCTCGGCGCGAAAGAGCTCGGGAAAAACCGGCCGCCCCGGACCCTTGTTCACGTGCCCGTCGGTGGTCACGGTGACGAACAGGACATCGCCCTCGGCCCGTGCCGCCTCAAGATGGCGGATATGGCCCATATGGACCAGATCGAAGCAGCCATGCGCCAACACGACCCGGCGCCCCTCGCGCCGGAAGGTCTTCGCGATCTCCGCCAATTCGTCGACGACCTTGATCTTATCGCGGGCGCGAGGGCTGGAACCCGGCAACACCATCGGGAACTCACCTTCAGCTTGGCGAAGCGGCGTGACGGTCATCGGTGCTGACGCCTCTATATTTGATCCAACCCGGTCCGCTCGCCAGCCACTGTCGGGGCCGGAAAAGCCATGCCGGTCGCGACGAGCCCTAAGCTCTGATCCTGAAATGCCTCGCTTAAGATTTGGTAAACCGTGCCCGCCGCGACGGCGCGCCCGACGGCCAGCGACAGACCGCGCCGGCTGCGTCCCTTAAGTCCGATTTAACGTTTTTTTGCGACAATGCAGCTCGCGACGACGCGAGGAGACTTCCCCGGTGAGCACTTCGGGCCTATCGCTGTTCAATATGGGCACGCTCTCGTTATATTACGGGACGGGCGTCTCCATGGGCTCGACCCTCCTCGGCCAAGCCTTGCAGCAGCAGCAATCGACCGGCGTCGCGCAGCAGACCAGCACCGGTGCCCTCGCCCTACAATCGGCATCGCCGATTTCGGCCTCGGTCTCAGGCTCCGCCTCCGGTCTCTACAACGCGCTCAGCAGCTATTATTCCTCCGGCGTCTCGATGGGGACCTCGCTCCTCGGCGAGGTTCTCTCGCAGCAATCCGGCGCGCCGAGCACATCGAGTAGCCCGGCCGCCGGCGGCAATCTCGCAACCGGAACCGCCGCGCCGCCCTGGACCCAGTCCTCGCCCCCGGCCCTGACCGCTGATACCGTGTTCCAGAACGGCTCGCAGCCGCTGATCACCGCCCCGCCGCCCGGTCAGTCCGGCGCCACGGGCGACATCAACAATCTGTTCGCCCTCTATGGCGGGCTCACCAAACTCCAGCAGCTCGCCCAATACGCCAGCACCGACCCCAATTACGACCCCTTGCGCGGCCTGATCAACCAGCAGTTCCAGACCCAGCTCGGCCAGTATTACGCCTTCTTCAACAGCGCGCAGTTCAGTACGGTGAATGTCATCCCCGGCATCGCCAATGCTTCCGTTACCTCCTCGGTGACCCAGCCGACGGCGCCGACGAGCTACGTCGGCGGCATCGTGTCGAGCGATCCGACCCAGGCGGTCGCCGGCCTGAACACCAGCCAGGCCTTTACGATCGCGGTCAAGAACGGCGCCACGACGACCAACGTGACGATCAACCTCTCGCAAGTCAGCGGCACCCTCAGCCTCAACAACGTGGTCAAGTACATCAATGCCCAGCTCGCCGCGGCCGGGGTCGCGACCGTGTTTTCGGTCGACCAGACGAGCGCGACGCAATACGGCATCCAGGTCACGCCGGGCACCAACGAGACGGTCTCGCTCAGCCCTACCGGCTCGGCCAGCTCGCAGCCGGCGGTCTATCTCACCAGCACCGCCGGTGGCGGCCCGGATTCGTATGGCATGCTGCGCAAGTTCGACGGCCTGTCGAACGCCGCGCCGACCCAGGATTTTCAGAACAACATCAACGCCGATCCGGCGCCGGTGACGACGTCGGGCAGCACCTCGTCCACCAGCACCTACGACCCCTCTACGCAGGCGCTCGCCACCGCGACCGACGCTAACGGCAATTCGTACGTGGTCGGCACCACCGACGGCAATCTCGCCGGCCAGACCAACAACGGCAGCCAGGACGTCTATCTGCAGAAATTCGACGCTACCGGCAAACTGGTCTGGAGCCAGCTTCTGGGCGCGACCGGCACCGCGAGCGGCTATGGTGTCACGGTCGACTCCAGCGGCAACGTCATCGTCACCGGAAACACGACGCAGCCGCTCAATCCCGACAGCATCAGTTCATCCAGCAGCGCCTTCGTCACCAAGTTCGATTCCACCGGGCAGCAGATTTTCACCTATCAGTTGCCGACGGCGTCGCCGACCTCCGGCCTTGCCGTGACCACCGATTCGTCCGGCAATATCTTCATCGCCGGCCAGGTCAACGGCACGGTGGATGGCAGCGCCACCTCGGGCGGCGGCACGGATGCCTTCCTCACCAAGCTAAGCTCGACTGGTACGCTCGACTACAGCCAGCAATTCGGCGGCAGCGGCAACCAAACGGCGACCGGCGTCGCGGTCGACAATTCCGGCCACGTCTACGTGCTCTATAACGACCAGAGCACCGGCACCGCCCATCTCGCCCAGTTCAACGACGCCGCCGGCAGCGCCATGAATTACGACACCAATCTCGGCACCGTCGGAAGCGGCGGCGCGACCGGTTTGGCGCTGGACAGCTCGGGCAATGTCTACGTCACCGGCTCGACGTCGTCCGGCGGCATGAACGGCACGGTACAGACTGCCTACGCCGGCGGCACGGAAGCCTTTCTCAGCCAAGTCAACGCCTCGACCGGCGCGGTGAACACGGTGAGCTACGTCGCAGCCAACGGCGGCAGCGCCAGTGCCGCGGCGAGCGGCATCGCCATCAACGGTAGCACGGTCTATCTCTCGGGCACCACCAATGGCGCCCTTTCGGGCGGGAGCTTCGTCGGCACGGCAGGCAACAACGACAGCTTCCTCGCCACCCTCAACGGCACCACCGGCGCCCTCACCAACGCGCAGCAGTTCGGCGGCGCCTTCAGCGAGACCGGCACCGGGGTCGCCTTGGCCACCACCGGAACCTCGGTCCTCACCTCCCTTGGACTGCCGAACGATACCGTGCCGCCGACACCCTCGACCTCGATCACCTCCCTCAGCGCGGCGAGGGCCGGCGACACCTTCCAGATATCTGTCAACGGCGGCGTCGCGCAGACCATTACCCTCGGGACGACCGATACGCTCGGCTCTCTCGCGACCGCCATCGATCTGGTTCTCGGCAGCAACGGCACCGCTCAGGTGGTGCAATCGGGTAATACCAGCTCGCTTCAGATTAAGGCCACGACAGGGAACAAGATCACCTTTTTGGCCGGCTCAAGCGGATTCGATCTCTTGAAGCCGCTCGGGCTCTCGCCCGGCTCGATCTACGGGCCGGCCGCGCCAAGCACGGGCGCCTCCAGTACATCGACCTCGGGCAGCACATCGACCTCAGGCCCGACGACCAGCCAAATCGACCAAGCGCTGTTCGGCGGCACGCCCACCCAGACCCCGCCGACGGCTGGCAGCGCGAGCGCCAATTCGGCCGATTCGATCTTCGCGCTCGGCCTCACGCAGGGAACCAACCTCGCCACTCAGCAAGACGCCAAGAACGCGTTGCTCCTGATCAACGGCGCCATTGCTCAGGTCGAGAACGCCTATCAATACATCACCCAGGGGCCGACGCCGCCGCCACAGACGCCGAGCGCCCCGGCGCCGGCCTACGTCACGGCGCAACTTGCAAGCTATCAGCAGGCGCTGACCGCGATGCAGAACGGCACCAGCGTCAGCCCCAGCACCTCGCTCGCCGGACTCCTCACCAGCATCGCCTGAAACCGGCCTGATCGCCGTCGGCGCAACCGCCGCCAAAGGCAGCTTGGCAATCGCGGCCGCAGGGGCGATCATGGACGCCTGATCGGGAGGCGTCCGATGAGCATCCGCAATCTGGATCGCATGTTTCGGCCTGCGTCCCTCGCCGTGATCGGCGCGGACCAAGAGCCGACGAACCCGGCGACGCTCGCGATGCGCAATCTCTTGGACGCCCGCTTCGCCGGCCCGATCCTCCCCGTGCAGGCCACGCATCGCTCGATCGCCGGCGTGCTTTGCTACCCAAAAGTATCGGCGCTGCCGCTCGCGGCCGACCTCGCCTTGATCTCGGCGCCCGCCGCGGCCCTGCCCGGGCTCATCGATGAGCTCGGCCGATGCGGCACGCGGGCGGCGGCGATCCTACCGGCGCCGGGCACCGCTGGCGTGCCGGACTTCGCCCTCGACGACATCGCGCCGGCCCTGCTTGCCGCCGCCAAGCCCTTCCAGCTCCGCATCCTCGGTCCGGCGACGAGCGGCTTTCAGGTCCCGGAGGTCAAGCTCAACGCCTCGCTCGGCGCGACCGCCGCCCGGCCGGGGCATCTTGCCTTCGTCAGCACATCGATGGCTCTCACGGCGACCGTGCTCGACTGGGCGCAAAGCCTCGGCATCGGTTTTTCCCATATCGTGTCGCTCGGCGACAGCATCGACGTCGATAGCGCCGATCTTCTGGACTATCTCGGTGCCGATCCGGCGACCCGCGCGATCCTCCTCTTTATCGAGGAGATCGCCGGCGCGCGGAAGTTTCTCTCGGCGGCGCGCGGCGCCGCGCGAAACAAGCCGGTTCTCGCGATCAAGGCGCAACTCCCCGAGGGCGCGCCCTGGGACGGCGCGACCCTGGCCAAAGCGGCGGAACGGGACGAGGTCTACCGCGCCGCCTTCCGCCGCGCCGGCGTCATCCGCGTCGGCTCCGTCCCCGAGCTTTTCGAAGCCGTTGCGACCCTGTCATCCTCGCCGAAGGTCTCGGGGTCGCGCCTCGCGCTGCTGGCCAACGGGCGCGGGCCGGGCGCCATGGCGGTCAACCACTTGCTGAGCCAGGGCGGCGGCCTGGCGACGCTCACCCCAGAAACCCTGGCTCGGCTGCGCGAACTCTCCGCGGCCGGCTTCAATCCCATCGATCTCGGCCCCGCGGTGACGCCCGAACGCTATTGCGCGGCCGTCACCGCGCTGCTTGCCGACCCCGGCACGGATGGCGTCCTGGCGCTGCTCGCGCCGCATGCCGGCAACGCCCCGACTGCCATCGCCGAATGCGTCATCGCCGAACTGGCCGCCGGCGGCGTCATGGCCCGGCGCAAGAATGTCCTGACCTGCTGGCTTGGCGGCGAGAGTACGGCGCCGGCGCGCAAGCGGTTCCGCGAATCGGGTCTGCCCACCTACGAAACGCCCGAAAGTGCCGTTCGCGGTTTTTTCCATCTTATCGAGCACCGCCGCACCCAAGAGCTGCTTTTGCAGACGCCGCCGGCGGCGCCCAGCGATTTCACACCCGACCGCGACGCGGCCCGGCGCCTGATCGGCGCGGCCCTCCATGCCGGCCGCCGCACGTTGGATGAAATCGAGACCAAGAGCCTGCTTTCGGCCTTCGGTCTTCCCGTGGTCCCAACGGTGACGGCCGCGACCGATGAGGCCGTCGCCAGCGCCGCGAGCCGGCTTGGCTATCCCGTCGCGCTGAAAATCCTGTCGCCCGACGTCCGGCAAAAGACCCTGGTCGGCGGCGTCGTGCTCGATCTCGAAAAGCCGCGCGCCGTACGCCGCGCCGCCCGAGCCATGCGCGAACGGGTAGCGACGCTGATGCCGGAGGCCCGGATCGACGGCTTTATCGTGCAAAAGATGGCCCGCCAAGCCGGCGCCTTGGAGCTTTTCCTCGGTATCGTCCCGGATGCGACCTTCGGTCCCTTGATCCGATTCGGCCGCGGCGGCGCCGAGGCCTCGCCGCTGCGCGATCGCGCCAGCGCGCTCCCTCCCTTGAACATGGGCCTCGCGGAAGAGCTGATCGCGCGGGCCCCGATCGCGGCCTTGCCGGCCGGCGCGCGCCAAGCGCTGGCGCTCGCGCTGGTGCAGATCTCGCAGATGATCCTCGACTTGCCGAACCTGGCGGAACTCGCCATCGATCCGCTGGTCGTCCACGCCGAGGGCGTCGCGGTGCTCGACGCCCGGGCCCGCATCGCGCCCGCCGGCGCCCTCGACCGCGAGCGGCTGGCGATTTCGCCCTATCCGCAGGATCTCGCCGAAAAGGTCCGGTTGCGTTCGGGGCGGGTCGTTCTCTTGCGTCCGATCCGGCCCGAGGACGAGCCGACGCATATGACCTTCTTTCACGCCCTCGATTCCGAAGACGTCCGCTGGCGATTTTTCGGCTTCGTGCGCGATCTCAGCCACGTCCAAATGGCCCGTTTCACCCAGATCGACTACGACCGCGAGATGGCCTTCATCGCGACGGCGCCGGACGCGGCGGGCGCGCCCGAAACCCTCGGCGTGGTGCGCACGGTCACCGATTCCGCCAACCAGCGCGCCGAGTTCGCCATAATCGTCCGTTCCGACATGAAGGGCCAAGGCCTTGGCACCGCCCTTTTCGAAAAGATGATCCGCTATACCAAGGGCCGGGGAACGGCGGTCCTCAGCGGCCAGATTCTGGCTGAAAACCATGCCATGCGGCATTTTCTTGCCGGATTCGGTTTCAAGACGCGGGCGCTGCCCGACGATCTGCAAGTCGTCGAATCGACGCTCGACCTCGAAACGCCGCCCGGAACCGCCGCTTCGGGATGACTTCGCCGGCTTTTCGCCCGCGCGGGCATGGGCGTTCCGCCGCGCGGCGCCTCACGAAACGCCGGTGGCAGCGCCCAGAACGGCGCCCAGCTCGCCGCGTATCACCAGATCGGCGATGCCATCGAGCCCGGTCGCTTCGCGGTTGACGATGACCAGGCGCGCGTCGTTCTCCTTCGCCAAAATCGGGAAGCCCGCAGCCGGATAGACGACCAGGGAAGAGCCGAGCGCGAGGAAGAC
>JAJYTL010000164.1 GCA_021793055.1 Pseudomonadota bacterium | reverse complement strand
CGCTCGGCGCCGATCGCCATGGTGACCGAGAGCACGGCGGGCAGCGCCACCGGGATCGAGGCCACGGTCAGGATCAGGGCGAACTGCACCGTCTCGAGCAGCGGGTCGTGGCGGAACAGGGCGGCCAGCCCGATGATCAGCACCAGGCCGACGGTCACCAGGATGAGGAAGTTGCCGATTTTCAGCACCGCGCGCTGGAAGTGCGAAACCGTCCGCGCCTCTTCGACAAGATGGGCCGTCTTACCGAAATAGGTGTTCATGCCGGTTGCCGTCACCTCGCCGGTCATCTCGCCCTGCTTGGCGATCGAGCCGGAATAGGCGTCGTCGCCGGCCTTCTTGTCGACGGGCAGAGATTCGCCGGTCAGCGCCGATTGATCGACGCTGAGATAGGCGCCCTCGGTCAGTTTCAGGTCGGCGGGAACGATGTTGCCGAGCTTGATCAGCACCAGATCGCCCGGCACCAGGAACCGCGCCTCGATGTCCTTCCAGGTGCCGTCGCGCTTGACCCGGGCCTTGAGCGCGAGCCGCTGCTTCAGCAGCGCGATGGCGTTATCGGCCTTGAATTCCTGCCAGAAGCCGACGCCGGCATTGATGAACAGCATTGCCAGGATGATCGAGAGATCGTCCCAGTGGCCGAGAACGGCGGAGAGGATGGCGGCGATCTCGATCATCCAGGGGATCGGCCCCCAGAAGAAATGGGCAAGCCGCTCCAGGACGCCGATATGGTGCTCGGCGAGGGCATTCTCGCCGTATTGGGCGAGCCGCCGCGCCGCCTCGGCCTCGCTGAGGCCGGAGGCTGGGGTCGGCGCGTTCGGCGTTGGCGCTTGCGAAACGTCGGCGGGCCGGGATTCGGCAGCGGTCATTCCGTCCTTCCCCCTTTTCACCGGCGGCGTGCCGCCGCCGGCTGTGGCTTGCGGTGTCGAGATCGGGCGGGGGTCGTGCGTCTCGCGCTGTGCGGGTCGTGACCGGATCTGACTTGCGCGGTCGGGTGACACGTCCGATCAACGGTAACGGGACACCTGTCATCTAGGCAAGGAACGCGGTAAGCCGCCTTGATCTCGATCAAGGGGGCCGCGGCGACGGAGATCATGTCAGGTCGCCGCCTGCGGCCGGATAATGTTCAGGGTGTGGCGGGCGATCATCGCCTCCTCGTCGGTCGGGACGACCCGCACGATGATTTTGCTTTGCGTCAAGCTGATCACGGCGGCGTTTTCGTCGTTGGCCTTGGCATCAAGCGCGACGCCGAGCCAGCCAAGCCGGTCGCAGACCCGGGCGCGGATTTCCGGCGCGCGTTCGCCGATGCCGGCGGTGAAGACCAGGCCGTCGAGGCCGCCGAGCGAGCTCGTCAGTGCGCCGATCTCGCGCGCGATGCGGAAGACGAACAGCTCGATCGCCTCCGCAGCGCGCGGATCGCGGCTGGCCAACAGAGTTCGCATGTCGCTCGCGATGCCGCCCGAAACGCCGAGCAGCCCGGAGTGGCGATAGAGAATATCCTCGACCACCTTGGCCGACAGGCCGAGCTCCTGTTCGAGATAGAGCACGATGCCGGGGTCGAGATCGCCGCAACGCGTGCCCATGACCAAGCCGTCGAGGGCGGTGAAGCCCATGGTGGTGTCGATGCTGCGGCCCGCGCGGAGGGCGCAGAGGCTGGCGCCGTTGCCGAGATGGGCGACGATCGTCCGGCCCTTGGCGAGATCGGGCGCGATCTCGCCAAGCCGTGTCGCGATATATTCGTAGGACAAACCGTGAAATCCGTAGCGGCGGATGCCGGCATTCTCGTATTCGCGGGGCAGCGCAAAACGGGTCGCGACCTTCGGCATGTCGTGATGGAAGGCGGTATCGAAACAGGCGACCTGCGGCAGTTTCGGCCGCGCCGCGGCGATCGCCCGGATCGGCGCCAGGTTATGGGGCTCGTGCAGGGGGGCGAGCGGCGTCAGCCGGTCGAGCGCGTCGAGCAACGCCGGCGTCACCCGCTCCGGCCGCGCGTGCTCGGTGCCGCCGTGAACCACGCGATGGCCGACGGCGATCAGCTTGTCGGCGCCGAGATGACCTTCGGCCCAGCCGATCACGGTCTCCAACAGCGTCGCGAAGGGCGGCGTCTGCGCCCAGGTCCGGTCCGCCAATGCCGCGCCGACCGGATCGCGGGCGAAAAAATGTGCCGCCCCGCCGATGCCTTCGATCTCGCCATGGGAGGCCGGCGCGAGCGCCCCGGCGGGACCGATTTCGAAGAGCGAGAACTTTATACTGGAGGAGCCCGCGTTCAGCGTCAGAACCGCCTCGGGCACGGCTCAGACCCCGGCCGCGCTTTGCGCCTTGGCGGCGCGGCCGCGCGCGATCAGGACCGCGACCGCGCAGGAGGCCATGCGGGTACGTTCGGCATCGGCGCGGCTGGTCAGGATTATCGGCACGCGGGCGCCAAGCACGACGCCGGCGGCGTCGGCGCCGGCGAGGAAGGTGAGCTGCTTGGCCAGCATGTTGCCGGCCTCGAGATCGGGCACCACCAGGATATCGGCCTGGCCCGCGACCTTGGAGACGATGCCCTTTTCCGCCGCCGCGGCGGGGCTCACCGCGTTGTCGAAGGCGAGCGGCCCGTCCACCAGGCCTCCCGAGATCTGGCCGCGGTCGGCCATCTTGCAGATCGCGGCGGCGTCGAGGGTCGAGCGCAGCTTGGGATTGACCGTCTCCACGGCCGACAGCAGCGCCACCTTCGGCGTCTCGATGCCCATGACATGGGCGAGGTCGATGGCGTTCTGCACGATATCGCGCTTCTCCTCGAGATCGGGGGCGATGTTAACCGCCGCGTCGGTGACGAGAAGCGGCCGCGGATAGCTCGGCACGTCCATGAGGTAGACATGGCTGAGGCGGCGGCCGGTGCGAAGCCCGCTGTCCGGTGCCAGCACCGCGTGCAGCAGCGCGTCGGTGTGAAGCGAGCCCTTCATCAAAAGCGCCGCCTCACCGGTCTTCACCAGCGCGACCGCGGCCGCTGCCGCGGCCTTGTCGCTCGGCGCGTCGATCAGGCGATAGCCGTCGATCGCGACCTCGGCCGCTGCCGCGGCGGCCCGAATCTTGTCCGTCGGCCCGATCAGGATCGGCGCGATGAGGCCGAGATGCGCGGCCTCGACTGCGGCGCCGAGCGCGTTGGCGTCGCAGGGGTAGGCTACGGCGGTGGCGAGCGGCTCTTGCCCGGCGGTCTCGGTGAGCAGGGCGCGGAAGCGCTCGTGCCGGCTGAGCCTGACCTCGGGCAGTTCGACGCGCGGCCGGCGCACCTTCTCGGTCGGGGCGCGAACGCGCGCGGTGCCGCTGATGACGACCTCGCCGTTCTGGTTGGCGCAGCGGCAATCGAGTACCAGATCGCTTTTCTCGGCGTGCTTTTCCGTCACCGTGAGCGTTGCGGTGATGGTATCGCCGATGCTGACCGGACGCAGGAAGCGCAGGTCCTGCGCCAGATAGATCGTGCCGGGGCCGGGCAATTTGGTGCCGAGCACGCTCGAGATCAGCCCTGCGCCGAGCATGCCGTGGGCGATGATCTTGTGGAACATGTCGGTCTTGGCGTAGGCCGGGTCCATATGCGCCGGATTGACATCGCCCGAGACGACGGCGAAGAGATCGATGTCTTGTTGCGTCACCGTGCGCGACAGGCTGGCGCTGTCGCCGATCGCGATTTCATCGAAGGTGCGGTTCTCGATCATACCTTCGGCGGGCCGCGCCGCAATGTCCATGGCGATCGTCTCCCGTTCAGCTTTCGCGCACATAGGTCCCCGGCGCCGGCGCCAGGGTCGGATAGCCCTTGTCCGCCGCGCCGAGCGGCGGCGGGCTGATCGGGCCGCCGGAATGCTCGTTCAACCAGGCGACCCAGGCCGGCCACCACGAGCCCTCGTGCTCGGTCGCCGCTGCCAGCCATTCCTCGGGCGAGAGATACGGCCCAAGGCCGGGCCGGCGGGCGAGATGGTAATGGCGATGCGGATGGCCCGGCTCGCTGACGATGCCGGCGTTGTGGCCGCCGTTGGTCAGCGCGAAGGTGATGTCGCCGTCATAGAGCAGGTGGATCTTGTAGACCGAATGCCACGGCGCGACGTGGTCCCGCTCGGTGCCGACGGCGAAGATCGGGGCGCGGATTTCCTGCACCGCGATCGGCCGGTCGTCGACCCGATAGCGCCCTTCCGCGAGGTCGTTGCGCAGGAACATCTGGCGCAGATATTCGGAATGCATGCGGAACGGCATCCGCGTCGCATCGGCGCTCCAGGCCATCAGGTCGCTCGACTGTTCGCGCTCGCCGAGAAGATAGGTCTTGATGATGCGCGACCAGATGAGCTCGTTCGAGCGCAGCATCTCGAAGGTGCCGGCCATCTGGCTGCTGTCGAGATAGCCCTGCCGCCACATCACGTCGTCGAGCAGCGCGAGCTGGCTCGCATCGGTGAAAAGCTGCAGCTCGCCGGCCTCGGTGAAATCGGTTTGCGCCGCGAGCAGGGTGACGGAGGCGAGCCGGCGGTCACCGTCGCGCGCCATCGCCGCAGCGGCGGTCGAGAGCAGCGTCCCGCCAAGGCAATAGCCGCAGGCATGAACCTGCGCCGCGCCGGCGATCACCTGGATCGCGTCGAGCGCCGCCATCACGCCGAGTCGCCGGTAATCGTCGAGCGCGGTATCGCGAAGCTCCGGCCCCGGGTTGCGCCACGAGATGCAGAAGACCGTATAACCCTGGCCGACGAGATAGCGGATCAACGAATTATTCGGCGACAGATCGAGGATGTAATATTTCATGATCCAGGCCGGGACCACGAGGATCGGCTCCGGGCGGACGGTCTCGGTGGTCGGCTCGTACTGGATCAATTCCATCAGCTCGTTCCGGAAAACCACCTTGCCGGGGGTTGCCGCGACGTCCTTGCCGACCGCGAAGCGGCCCGCGCCGTCGAGGGGGAGCCCTTGGGCGCGGCGTTGCAGGTCCTCGAGGAAATGCTGGTAGCCCTTGAGGAAGTTCAGCCCGCCTTGCGCCACCGTCGCCCGGATCACTTCCGGGTTGGTAGCGGGACAGTTGGACGGCGAAAACACGTCCAGAATCTGCCGCGTGACGAAGGAAACGACGTCGCGATGGGGCTTGGCGACGCCGGGCAGATCGTTGGTCGCGTGGCGCCACCATTCCTCGGCCAGCAGGAACGATTGGGCGAAGACGTTGAAGGGCGGGTGCGCCCAGGCCTCGTCGTGGAAGCGGTAATCGCCGGGCAACGGCTGCGTCCAGGCGTCGGGCGACAGCAGGCGCGTCCATTGCCGTGACGCCTCAAGCGCGAGTTCGGAGCGACGGCCGGGCGCGTTGGCGAGATGCAGGCCCCAGTCCATATAGGCGAGGGCGAGCGAGATCAGCGACAGCGAGCCGGTAAACCGGGCCTCGCGCGCATGCAGGAGCCGGTCGAGCGGATTGGTCGCGGTCTCGGCCGGTGCCGCCGCGGGGGCTTCGGCGTCCGCCGTCTTGGCGGCGGCCCTCTTCGCGGTTGCCGCTTTGGTGCCGGCGAAGAGTCTTGTCACCTTGCCGTCATCGGGGGCGGCCGATCGGCCAAGCCTTTTGGTCGGCCCGGCGGCGCTTTTTTTGGCGGGGCGAGAGTCCGGCATCGAGATCTCCTGACAAAGAGCGCGGACCTGGATCACGGCTGCGGCGCGCGAGGGGTCCGCGTTCGGCGTCGCGTGGCTGGGATGCCTGGCGGGGCGCCGCTCGCGCCGCCAATTTCGCCGCGACCGAAGCCTCTCATGCCGAGCCGGCCTTTGCTATGCCCGATCAATGTCATGCTTACCTTGATCGAAATCAAGCCCCGCTCGGGCGGCGCGTGACAAACTGTAAGCGATGGAGAGACGTCGGGCGATACGGCGTTCGCGCGCCTCGCGTTACCACAGTTTGAAGGAGGGCGGCATGCCCGAAGCGTCACAAGACAAAGCGACCGGAGCCAAGACGACGAAGGCGGAACTGCTGTTTCCCGGCCATCTCGCGGAGACCCAAGCGGAAGGCGCGGCGCTCTTTGCGCGCGCCAACGATCTCCTGCTGGAGACCGCGCGTGCGATCTGGGAGAGCCAGAGCGATCTCGTTCGCATCCAGGCGGAAGAGGCGGCCAAGGCCTTCGTGCCGATCAGGCCAGGCGACGATCCGGCGGCGGCGGTCGCCGCCTATTGGGATCAATGGCACGACGGAACCGAACGGCTGATCGCCCATATGCGCCGCGTCAACGACGCCGCGCGGGGTTATGGATGGCAGCTCTTCGAGTTCTACACCGAAGGCTTCCGGATGGCGGAAAAGCCCTTCCAGGCGGCCGCCCGGCCCTATCTGTAGAGCCCGGTCTAGGCCGGCGGCGACGGCCGCTCCGGCGGGATGGCGCGGTTCCGCTCCGGCCCGCCGTCGGAGCGATGGATCGGAACAGGTTATCGGGTTGTGAGCGCATGACGGCGAGCGAGACGTCGGGAACCCGTGTCACGGCGGATTTTCTCCTGATCGGCGGCGGCATCGCGGCGGCGACCGCGGCGCAGACCTTGCGCGACGAGGGCGCCAGCGGCTCGATCGTGATGCTCTGCGCGGAATCGTATTACCCTTATAATCGTCCAGACCTTACCAGCCGGGTGCTCGCGGGCGAGGTGACCCCGGCGCAGGTGCTCGTCCGCCCGCCGAAGGATTACCTCGAAGACGCGATCGAGGTCCGCCTCGGCACCATCGCCCGCGCCGTCGATCCGGTGCGGCATCTGGTCGTCGACCAGCAGGGCCGCGAATACCGCTACGGCAAGCTCTTGATCGCGACCGGCGCGCAAGCCAACCGGCTCGACGTGCCCGGCGCTGATTTGGCCGGCATCTTTCCGCTCCATACGTTGGCCGATGCGACGCGGATCGCGGATTTTGCCGCCGGGCGCGGCCGCGTCGTTATTCTCGGCTCGAGCTTCGTCGCCATGGAGGCGGCGACAGCGCTTTCGCGCCTCGGGCTCGCGGTGACGCTGATCGATCGCGCCGAGCGGGTGTTTCCGAAAATCCGCTCGGCCCGCCTCTCCGCGTTCTTTCTTGCCCGCTGCAAGGAACACGGCATCGACGTCCGGCTGGGTCAATCGGTGGCGGCCTTTCGCGGCGGCGGCGGGTCCGGCTCCGTGGCCGAGGTGGTGACCAGCGCCGGCGACGTGCTCGCCTGCGATGGCGTGGTTCTCGCCATCGGCGTCACGCCGGCGCTCGACTTCCTCGCCGGCTCCGGCATCGCCGTCGAAGACGGCGTTGTCGTCGACGCCTTTCTCCGCG
>JAJYTL010000163.1 GCA_021793055.1 Pseudomonadota bacterium | reverse complement strand
CTGATGCGCGCCGGCCGGCCGGGTTCCGCTCTCTCGGGGCGGCTGCTCGCGGCCCGGCTGGCCTTGGTTTGGGAAGCCCTGTGGCCGGCATTGTGGCCGGCGCTGGCGCTGTCCGGCATCTTCCTTCTCATCACTCTGGGCGGCCTGTGGCGCGTCATGCCGGTCGGTGTGCACGCCGCCTTGCTGGCGCTTTTCGTCATCGCTCTGGTCGCCGCGCTGCGCTTCGCGCTGGCCGGCGCGGCGTGGCCCGATGCGTGGGCCGCCTATCGCCGGCTCGAGCGCGCGAACGACCTGCCGCATCGTCCCCTCAGCGCGCAAGACGACGTTCTCGCCGGCGAGCGCTGGGACCCTTCGAGCCGCGCGCTCTGGGATGCCCATCGGGCGCGCCAGCGCGCCGTCCCCGCCGGGCTCAAGGTCGGCTGGCCGCGGGCCAGCCTGCTCGGCCGCGATCCCTATGCACTTCGGGTCGCCCTGCTGCTCGGCGTTTTCGTGGCCGCCGTTGCCGCCGCCGGACATCGGGCCGAGCGGCTGCGTACCGCCTTCGAGATCGCCGGCACGCCGCGGCCGGCGGCCGCGGTCGATGCCTGGATCACGCCGCCGGCCTTCGCTGGGGCGGCGCCGATCTTCCTCACCGGTCGCCATCGGGGCCGCCAGGCAATCGCGGTGCCGCGCGGCAGCCGGCTCACCGTCCGCGTCCATGGCGCCGCGGGGCGGCCGCGCCTCGTGGTCGATGGCCGCGGCCGCGCGCTCGATGCGATCGATCGCGACGACTGGGCGTTCAAGGCCGCGATCCGCCAGGGCCGCGATTTCGCCGTCATCGACGACAGCGGCCCGCTCGCGCACTGGCGCTTGGCGGTGATCCCGGATTTGCCGCCGAAGATCGCCTTTGAAGGCGCCCCGCGCGCGACCCCGACCGGTGCGCTTCGCATCGCCTATCGCGGCAGCGACGCCTATGGCATTGCCAAGCTCGCGGCGACCTTCCGCCGGCCTGGATCGGCCCGCGTGGTGACGCGGGCGCTCGAGCTTTCGGCGCTCGACGCGAAAGCCCTCAAGGGCGTCGGCTTCGTCGATCTGACCGCCGATCCCTGGGCCGGTCTCGCGGTCGAGGCGCGCCTCGTCGCGACCGATCTCGCCGGTACGCAAGGGACCGGCGCGCCTTTGACCGTCACCCTGCCGGAGCGTACGTTCCGCAATCCGGTGGCGCGCGCCGTCATCGCGCTGCGCCGGCGCCTGGCGCGCGATCCCGCGCAACGCTTCGGGGTCGCGGCCGGGCTTGCCGCTCTCGCCGCCAAGCCCGAGGCCTATCGCGACGACAGCGTGGTTCTTCTCGCCCTCACGGTGGCGGCGGCCGCGCTCAGGGACGACGGCAGCGCCGCAGCCCGCGACGACGTCTTGGGGCTGCTCTGGAACACCGCGCTCCGGCTCGAGGATGGCGCGGTGTCCTTCGCCCGCGAGGCGCTGCGCCGGGCCGAGCGGCGGCTGATGTCGGCGATGACGGGCAAGGCCCCGGCGGCCGAGATCCGCCGCCGCCTGCAGGCGCTGCAAGACGCCCTCAACCGCTTTCTCGCCGCGGCGCGCCAGCAGGCGGCGGCAGCGGGCGACCTCGCCCGGCCCGGCGTCACGCCGCCGGGCGCCGAGGCGGTGACGCCGGCGGCGCTGCAGGATCTTATGCGCCGCCTCCGCGCCCTCAGCGAAACCGGCGCACAAGCCGCAGCGCGGCAGATGCTGGCGCGGCTCGAAAGCCTGCTCGATCGGCTGCAGATCGGCTATGCCCCGCCACCGCCGATGTCGCCCGAGATCGCTCGACTTTCCGACCTCATGGCGCGTCAGCGCCGGCTGCTCGACCGCAGTTTCCGCGCCCTGCCCGAGGGTCCGCCGGGCGGCCGGGCACAAGCCGGCCAAGCGCCCCCTGGCCGGGCGCGGTCCGCGCCGCCGCGCGAGAGCCCGGAAAGCCTGGCCCGCGAGCAGGACGCGATCGCCAAGGCGCTGGCGGCGCTGGAGCGGCAGCTGCGCCAGGGCGGCCTGCCGCCGCTGCCGCCGCTCGCCGCGGCCGGTCGCGCGATGGCCGACGCGCGCGATGCCCTGGAAGCCCATGGCCGGCGCCGGGCGCTGGCCGGCGAAGGCCGGGCCCTGACCGGCCTCGGCCAGGGCCTGCAGGCGCTGTGGCGCGAATTGATGGCGAAAAGCGGGTCCGGCAAGGGCGTGCCCGGCGCCAATAGCGACCCGCCGATGGATACCGATCCCTTGGGCCGGCCGATGCCGAGCTTCTGGGACAGCGGCTCGACGGTGAAGATTCCCGATCACGGCGCCGTGCAGCGCTCGCACGTGATTCTGGAGGAGCTCTATCGCCGGCTCGACGATCCGGCGCTGCCGCCGGTGGAGCGGCAATACATCGAGCGCCTGCTGCGCTTCTTCTAGCGCACGATGATCTTGGGTCGGAACGATCCAAGATCATGTCCGTGCGCTGTTTCCGACAACTTGGCGCACGATGATCTTGGGTCGGAACGATCCGAGACCATGTCCGTGCACTGTTTCCGATGACTTGGCGCACGATGATCTTGGGTCGTTTCGCCCCAAGATCATGTCCGTGCGCTAGGTCGAATCCGCTGCCGGCGGCGCGGCCAGGACGCGGGCCACGGTCTGGGTCAATTGATCGAGCGTGAACGGCTTGCTCAGCACGTCGTGAACCAGGAAGTGCAGGTTATGCGCTCGCGCCTTCTCGGCATCGAAGCCGGTCATCATCAGGATGCGAAGCTTGGGATAGTCCTTCGCCGCCTTGAGCGCGAGCGCGATGCCGTCCATCACCGGCATGGCGATGTCGGTGAGCAGCAGGTCGAAGGGCTGGGCGGCGAGCTTTTGCAGCGCCTCGGCGCCGTTGCGGGCCTCGACCAGCTGATGGCCGCCGAGGCCGAGGGCGCGGCAGACGAACGCGCGCACGGTCTCTTCGTCGTCGACCAGAAGAATTCGGGCCATGTGTTCAGATTCCGTCGATCGCGCCGATGAAGGGAAGCTCGCGCCAATAATGCGCTTGATCGAGACCATAGCCGACAACGAAGCGGTTTGGACAGACAAAGCCGACGTAATCGGCGGCGACCGGCGCGGCGCGGCGGCCCCGTTTGTCGAGCAGGACGCAGACCCGGACCTTGGCGCCCCGGCGCTCCAGCAGGTCCTTGGCGAAGCCGACGGTGCGCCCGGAATCGAGGATGTCGTCGAGGAGCAGCACCTCGCGGCCGTCGAGCCGGCTGGTGACGTCCTGACCGACGCGGATGGCGCCGGGCTCGGTGCCGGCGCCGTAGCTCGAGAGTGTCAGGAAGTCGATCTCGGGGCGGACGCCGGCGTGGTGCAGCGCGCGCACCAGATCGGCGGCGAAGACGAAGCTGCCCTTAAGGATCGCGACGATCAGCATGTCGGCGCCGAAATCGGCGCCGATCTGGCGCGCCAGCGCCGCGACCCGATCGGCGATGTCCTCGGCGCTGAAAACCACGCCGATCCGTGGCGTCGTCGTCTCCGCGGCCTTGGCCTCAGGACGCCGGCCCGTCATCGGTCAGGAAGAAGATGCGAAGGGATTGGGCCCCGGCCGGCGGCCCGTTGAGCTTGGTCGAGAACGCGACTTGGCCGCCGGGCTTGATGACTTCGGCCGGCGGCGTGTAGACCCACTGGTAGATCTGCTTGTGTGCCGCGTCGCGCAGCACGATCTTTAACGGCGGCGTGGTCTGCGGCAGCGCGCTCTTGTTGACGATTTTGCCGCTCACGGTCAGCACCGTCGCGCCCTTGTCGGTGATGGTCGCGGACTTGAGGTCGCGCACGGCCAGCGGCGGCGGCCCCGCCACCGAGACGCCGAGCGCCGAATAGATCACCTCGGCCGGCGGCCACACCGCAGCGATGCGCGTCCGGCCGAACCAGAGCAGCGCCAGCGCCAGGATCAGCGCCACGGCGAAGACGAGCCAGCCCGCGGCGCGCGAATTTTTCTCGCGCGACTGCACCAGCGCCGGGAGATTGGACCCCGGCGGAATCGGCCGCACGACGCGCGGCAGCGGTTCGACGTCGATCCGTTTCGGCATGTCCGCCGGCGGCTGTTCCCACCAGCTGTGCTGACATTTAGCGCAGCGCACCTGGCGCCCGTCAGGCGCCAGCGCCGCCGGATCGACAAGATACCGCGTTGCGCACTCAGGGCATGTCAGTATCATGGGAAAACGATTGCATCCGAAGATTAGAACTTATAGGCCTTTTGCGCCCAGCAAACAAGCTGGCGCGGGCCGGGCGAAGCGGGTGCGGAGGGTGCCGGTCTGTCGGGGTCCGAGGGCCGTTTGGATGGCGGGGTGGCGGGGCTTTTCGGCCGCGGCCGGGCCATCGCGCCGGCTTGGCGGGGCGGTGGTCTGCGGCGGGCGATGGGTTGGCCGGCGATGGGTCGGCGGGCGTTCAGGGAGCAGACGCGTGATTCGGTTTGAAAACGTCGGCCTCCGCTACGGGCTCGGCCCCGAGGTGCTCCGCGACGTCAGTTTTCATCTCGAACCCGGTTCGTTTCATTTCCTCACCGGCGCCTCGGGCGCCGGCAAGACCTCGCTG
Organism: Pseudomonadota bacterium; assembly: GCA_021793055.1. Classification (GTDB taxonomy): domain Bacteria; phylum Pseudomonadota; class Alphaproteobacteria; order Ferrovibrionales; family Ferrovibrionaceae; genus JAJYTL01. Next base: position 2,699 of record JAJYTL010000163.1, on the reverse strand, counting down.
CTGCGGCTGCTCTATCTCGCGCACCGGCCCTCGCGCGGGCTGATCACCATGTTTGAGCGCAACCTGGCCGAGGTCGAGCGCCGCGAGTTGCCGGCGCTCCGGCGGCGCATCGGCGTCGTGTTCCAGGATTTCCGCTTGCTCGATCATTTGAGCGCCATGGACAACGTCGCGCTGCCGCTGCGCATCGCCGGCGCCAAGAAGGACGAGATCCGCAGCCACGTTGCCGAGCTGCTCGCCTGGGTCGGGCTCGAGGACAAGGTCAATGCCCGGCCGCCGACGCTGTCCGGCGGCGAGAAGCAGGGCGTCGCCATCGCGCGGGCGGTGATCACGCGGCCCAAGCTGCTGCTCGCCGACGAGCCCACCGGCAATGTCGATCCCGAGCGCGCGCTGCGACTGATGCGTCTTTTTCTCGAGCTCAACAAGATCGGCACCACGGTGGTGGTCGCGACCCACGATCGCCGCCTGATCGAGAGCGCCGGCAAGCCGGTCTGGCGCCTCCAAGCCGGCGAACTGAAGATTGAGCGCCGCTGATGTGGGGGCCGCTCGATCTGCCGCTGGAGAAGGACGCGGGCGGCCGCCTGCTCTCGCTGGTCATGGCGGCGATGGTCTTCCTCGCGGTGCTGGCGCTGGCCGGCGCTTTCATTCTCGATCATTCGCTGGCCGGCTGGCGGGCCGGCGTCGCCGGCCGCCTCACGGTCGAGATCGCGCCCGGTTCCGCCGCCGCGGCCAAGGCCGGCGACGCGACCGCCGATGCGGATGCCGCGGCCGCCGCCTCGGTCAAGGCGGCGCTCAAGCTGCTCAGGGCCCATCGGGCGGTGGCCCGCGCGACGCCCTTGGGCCGGCGCGATATCGAGACGCTGTTGAAGCCTTGGCTCGGCGCCGGGCCGTTGCCGAAGGACATCCCGGTGCCGCGATTGATCTCGGTCCGGCTGAAACCGGGCGCCAGCCTCGATACCGCCGCCTTGCGGAAGGCGTTGCGGGCCAAGGTGCCGGATGCTCGGCTCGACGACGCCAGCTTGTGGCTGAAGCCGCTGGTGCGCTTCATCCATGTCGCCGAGAGCCTGAGCGCGGCGGTGGTGCTGTTGATCGCGCTCGCCACCGTGATGATGGTGGTCTTCGCGACCCGGGCGGGCTTGGCCGTGCATCACGAGGTGATCGAACTTCTGCACCTGATGGGCGCCCGCGACAGCTATATCGCGCGGCAATTCGCGCTGCACACCTTCAAGCTCTCGGCCATTGGCGCGGTGCTCGGGATCGGCGCCGCGGCGGCGATCCTGTGGTTCCTCGGCCGCATCGCGGCGCTGGTCGCGCTGCCGGTGCCGCCCGCGGTGCATTTCTCCCACGTCGGCTGGGCGGCGCTCGCCGCCGTGCCGCTGTTCGCGGTGCTGCTCGCGGTGTGGACCGCGCGGCTCACCGTGCGGCGCACCTTGAAGCACATGATGTGAGCGCCGTGCTGGTTCTCCTCGATCGCGACGGCGTTCTCAACCAGGAACGCGAGGGCTACGTCAAAAGCCCGGATGAGCTGGTGCTCATTCCCGGCGCGGCGGAAGCGGTGGCGCGGCTGAACCGCGCCGGGCACAAGGTCGCCGTGTGCACCAATCAGAGCGCGGTCGGCCGCGGCATCATCGATCGGGCGATGCTGGCGACGATCCACGCGGCGCTGGAAGCCCGCCTCGCCCGCGCCGGGGCGTCGCTCGATGCGATCTTCTTCGCCGCCGACCACCCCGGCCGCGCCGGGCCGCGGCGCAAGCCCGGCCCCGGCATGTTGCAGGAAGCCATGGCGCGTTTCGGCGCCCGCCCGGCCGAGACGGTGATGATCGGCGATTCGCTGCGCGATCTTGAGGCCGCGACCGCCGCCGGCTGCCGCCGCATCCTGGTCCTCACCGGCCATGGCGATGGCCATCGCGCCGAGGGTCTGCCCGATTCCGTGCAGCCGGTCGCGATTCACGCCGATCTCGCCGCCGCGGTCGCGGCCCTGCTCGGGGACGCGTCATGAGATTGGATCGCGACGCTGGCAAGCCGCCGCGCTGGCTGCGACGGCTCGCCATCGTCTCGGGGGCGTTTCTTCTGCTCTGGCTCGGCGGGCTCGCCCGCTTCGTCGCCGACATCCCGCTGCGCCCCGATCCGGCGAACCAGGTCGCCGACGGCATCGTGGTGCTGACCGGCGGACCGGCCCGCATCGCCGCCGGACTCGCGCTGCTGAAGGCGAAGAAGGGCAAGCGGATGCTGATCTCGGGCGTGCATCCCGGCACCAGCAAGGCGATGATCGCGGCCCTGGTGAAGCCGAGCGACGGGCTGATCGCCTGCTGCACCGATCTCGGCTTCACCGCCACCGACACCCGCGGCAACGCGGTGGAGACGGCGAAATGGGCGGCGATGGAAGGCTACCGCTCGCTCTATGTCGTCACCGCGACCTATCACATGCCGCGCGCGCTGCTCGAAATGCAGCGCCACATGCCGCACGTGAAGCTTTATCCCTATCCGGTGTTTCCCAAGCCCTTCGGCCTGACGACGCCCTGGGCCTTCGGCCAGGTGCTGCCGCTGATCGTGGTCGAATACGAAAAATACATCGCGGCCCTGATCAGCGATCGCTTCGACGCCTGGTCGGGATTCGATCTCGGCCACTGGCTCTACAGCTTCTGGGGCGAGCTGTGACCTGGGTCCGCTCGGCCTTGTTCCAGGCCGCGTTCTATGCCGCG
>JAJYTL010000162.1 GCA_021793055.1 Pseudomonadota bacterium | reverse complement strand
GCCCCTACCAGCTTTCGGAAGAGCTGGAGCAGCTGTTCCACGAGAAGAGCGTCGCGGGGCGGGCCGCATGGGTCAGGCTGTTCGACGATACCCTCGCCAATTTCCGCTTCCGCGTCGGGGGGGCGGACGAGCGCAACCTCGAAGGGACGCTCCATCTTCTCTCCGACCGGGACCCGGCCAAGCGCAAGGAGGCGGCGAACCGGTTCGCGGCGACCTTCGCCGAGAATTCCCGGCTCTTCGCCCGCATCACCAACACGCTGATCAAGGACAAGGAAATCGAAGACAAGTGGCGCAAGCTGCCCTCGCCCATGACCGCGCGCCACCTCGCCAACCATGTCGAGCCCGAAATGGTCGAGGCCTTGGTCGGCGCCGTGAAGAGGGCCTACCCGACGCTCGCGCACCGCTATTACCGGCTGAAGGCGCGCTGGCTTGGCGTCGACAAGCTGAACTACTGGGACCGCAACGCGCCGCTTCCCGGCGCGCCCGAGCGCGACATCCCCTGGAGCGAGGGCAAGGTGATCGTGCTCGATGCCTATCGACGCTTCTCGCCGAAACTGGCCGAGATCGGCAACCGCTTTTTCGAGCGCCCCTGGATCGACGCCGCATTGCGCCCGGGCAAAGTGCCGGGCGCCTTCGCGCACCCGACCGTGCCGAGCGCGCATCCCTATCTCCTGCTGAATTATCAAGGCAAGACGCGCGACGTCATGACCTTGGCGCACGAGCTCGGCCACGGCATTCACCAGTGCCTCGCGGCACCGCAAGGGCCGCTCATGGCCGATACGCCCTTGACGCTCGCCGAGACCGCCTCGGTCTTCGGCGAGCAGCTCACCTTCCAGGCCTTGCTCGCCGCCGAGCCCGACGCCGCGAAGCGGCGCTTCATGCTAGCCTCCAAGGTCGAGGACATGCTGAACACGGTGGTGCGCCAGATCGCGTTTCATGAATTCGAGCGCCGCTTGCACGGAGAACGCCGCGAGGCCGAGCTTTCGCCCGAGCGCATCGGCGACATCTGGCTCGAAACCCAGCAGGAAAGCCTCGGCCCCGCCTTCCGCCTCGACCCCGAATATCGCCACTACTGGATCTATATCTCGCACTTCGTCCACAGCCCCTTCTACGTCTATGCCTATGCCTTCGGGGACTGCCTGGTGAACGCGCTCTACGCCGCCTATCAGGCGGCGCCGGTTGGCTTTGCCGAGAAATATCTCGCGCTGCTCAAGGCCGGCGGCACCTTGCATCACCGCGAGCTTCTGGCCCCCTTCGGCCTAGACGCCGGCGACGCCAAGTTCTGGGACAAGGGGCTTTCGGTGATCGGCAACATGATCAACCGGCTGGAGCAGGACGCGTGAGCCACCCATGAGCGGCGAGGAGGACAGTCTCGGCCGCCGGGTGCGGCGCTACGCCCGGGTTGGCGCCTCGGTCGGCAATATCGCCGCTCGGCTGGCCGGCAACCGCTACCTCGGACTGCCGCTCGATCGTGCCGCCCATGCCGCCGACCTCCGCCGCGCCCTCGGCGGGCTCAAGGGACCGCTGATGAAGGTCGCCCAGATCATGGCGACGATCCCGGAAGCGCTGCCGCGCGAATATGTCGCCGAGTTGAGCCAGCTTCAGGCCCATGCGCCGGCCATGGGCTGGGTCTTCGTCAAACGGCGGATGACGGCCGAGCTCGGCCCCGATTGGCAGAACCGCTTCACGCGTTTCAGCCGCGAGGCCGAGGCCGCGGCCTCGCTCGGCCAAGTGCATCGCGCGGCGACAACGGAACACGCGGATCTCGCTTGCAAGCTGCAATATCCGAACATGGCGGCCGCGGTGGAGGCGGATCTGCGCCAGCTCAAGCTGATCTTCGCCATCTACCAGCGCTATGACCCGACCATCGATCCGCGCAACATCCACGACGAGATCGCCGCCCGACTGCACGAAGAGCTCGATTATCAACGCGAGGCGCTGCATATGCGCCTCTACCACAAGATATTCGAAAACGAGCCCGGCGTGCATGTGCCGGAAGTGGTGCCGGAACTGTCGACCCGGCGGCTTCTCACCATGAGCTGGCTGTCCGGGCGGCCGCTTCTGGAGTTCAAGGATGCGCCGATCGAGCAGCGCAATACGATCGCCCAGCACATGTTTCGCGCCTGGTACGTGCCATTTTACAATTACGGCGTGATCCACGGCGACCCGCATCTCGGCAACTATTCGGTCGCCGACGATTTTTCCATCAATCTGCTGGATTTCGGCTGCGTGCGATTCTTTCAGCCGAAATTCGTCCAGGGCGTGATCGACCTCTATCACGCCTTGGAGCGCGACGACCACGCCCTCGCCGTCCATGCCTACGAGACCTGGGGCTTCACCGGCCTCTCGAAGGCCGCGATCGATACCCTGAACCTGTGGGCCGAGTTCATCTACGCGCCGCTTCTCGAAGATCGGCCACGCCGCATCCAAGAGGTCGAATCGGCCGGGCTTTACGGCCGCGACGTGGCGGAAAAGGTGGCGCGCCAGCTCCGCGAACAGGGCGGCGTGACGCCGCCGCGGGAATTCGTCTTCATGGACCGCGCGGCGATCGGCCTCGGCGGGGTTTTCCTCCACCTCAAATCCGAGATCAACTGGCACCGCTTGTTCCAGGAGTTGATCGCGGATTTCGACCCGAAGCGCCTCGGCCGCCGCCAGGCCAAGACCTTCAAGGCGCTCGACCTGCCGCTGCCCTCCTAGCGCACGGCGCAGGCTCACCCCTGAGGCTTGCCCGAAAACCAGTATTCCCGCATCAGTTCGGTCGCCCAAGCGGGCTCCCTGACGTCGCCCCGGGGAAGAAACCCGCGCATGCAGGGCTTGAGGTCGAGAACCGGCGTACCGCTGATGGCATCCAAGCCCGCCACCTTCACCGCGCCGCCATCGACACCGAGCAGTTTGCACACGGTAACGCCGATGCGGTTCGGGCGGTCCTTCCCGCGCTGCGCGAAAATCCCGACCTTCGGCCAGTCGGTGCGCCCGCGCGGGTGCCGCGCCGAGCGTACGATCGCGCTCTCGTCCACGCGATGGAACAGGAACACGACTTCGATATGGGAAAAAGCATCGAGCCCGGTCAGGCTTTCCGGGCCGAAATCCGGATCGATCTCGATCGACGACACAACCTGATCCCAGGCGTCGTCAACAGGCTCCTCCCGTCCGCCGCGAACAAAACCGATAGGCCGTAACAAAAACGAATGGCTCATGCGCCCTCGGACTCAACAAACGACAGCTGCTTGGCCAGCGTTTTCCGCACCGGGCAATGCCGCACCGCTACGAGGAGCAGCTTGCGCTCGGCATCCGAGAGAACGCCTCGAAGATCGACGCGAGCCCGGAAGACGGTTTCCGCCTCGTGCGCGCGATCGACCTCGATGGTCACTTGCGCTTGTTCGAGCGCAATCCCCCGCTCCGTCGCCACGGTCCTCAGCGTAATCGCCATACAACTTGCCAAGGCCGCATCCAGCAACTCGTGCGGCCGGAAGCCCTGCCCCTTACCGAGTGGCGGCGTCGTATCGGCATCAAGGGTCAACGAGGCGCTTGACACCTCGGACCAGGTCGCGGTGGACGAATTTACTGCGACAATCATCGCATTCTCCCCCGCGGCAGATATATCGCGGGGCATGCCGCACATGAAAATGGAAACGGCCCCGCTGGCGCGGCATCCGAAACCGCCGCTGCCCGCCGCATTATCCTGCCCATCGCGGAGGCTTGCCGAGGCTGGACCCTGCCTTTATAGTGCGTCACGTCGGTTGTAAAGGCAGCATGGATTTATCGCGATGGCTAAAGGACATACGGTCGGTAGCCCAGCGGCGCTCGGGCACATGGATATCCGACAAAATGTGGAAACTTGGCATCTCTTCACCAAGCTGACGCTGTGGGTCACCGCGCTGGTGGTCGTCATCGTCGCGCTGATGGGCTTTTTCCTCACGCCATAGGCGTCCCGCTGCCCCGGCGGCAGGATATGAGATCGATGCGCGGTCGGCCTCGGCCGGGCAGCGCTTCGGTCGAAGTATCTGCCTTTGCATACTTTCTTTCGTGACGTTTTTTCTCACCCATCCTTCGATGCACACCAAGCCGTGAGGTCGTGATGAAGATTGCCGTACCGCGAGAGCGACGCTCCGGCGAAAGGCGGGTTGCAGCCTCGCCCGAGACGGTCAAGAAGCTGGTCGGATTGGGTCAGGAGGTCATGATCGAGACCGGCGCCGGCGCCGGCGCCGGCTTTCGCGACGAGGATTACGCCCAGGCGGGCGCCAAGATCGCGACCGAGCCGGGCATGCTTCTGTCCCAGGCGGAGGTTGTGTTCAAGGTCCAGCGCCCCATGACCCAAGCCGAGGGCACGGATGAAACCGCCCTGATCGCGCCCGGCGCCACGCTGATCGGCCTGTTGCAGCCGATGCAGAACCGGGATCAGGTCAAGGCCTATGCCGAGCGCAAGCTGACCGCCTTCGCGCTCGAACTGTTGCCCCGCATCAGCCGCGCGCAAGCCATGGACGTGCTGTCGTCTCAAGCCAATCTCGCCGGCTACCGGGCGGTGATCGAAGCCTCGAACGTATTTGGCCGCATCTTCCCGATGATGATGACCGCGGCCGGCACGGTCGCGCCGGCCCGGGTTCTGATCATGGGCGTCGGCGTCGCCGGACTGCAGGCGATCGCCACCGCGCGCCGACTCGGCGCCATCGTATCGGCGACCGACGTGCGGCCGGCGACCAAGGAACAGGTGCAGAGCCTTGGCGCCACCTTCCTGATGGTCGAGGACGAGGAAAGCCGCGCCGCCGAAACCGCCGGCGGCTATGCCAAGGAGATGAGCGACGCCTATAAGGCGAAGCAGGCGGCGCTGATCCGCGACAATCTGAAGAGGACCGATATCGTCATCACCACCGCCTTGATCCCCGGCCGGCCGGCGCCGGTGCTCTTGAGCGCCGAGATGGTGGCCGAGATGAAGCCGGGATCGGTGATCGTCGATCTCGCGGTCGAGGCCGGCGGCAACTGCGCACTCAGCAAGCTGAACGAGGTCGTCGTCGCGCACGGCGTCAGCATCGTCGGCTATCCCAATCTGCCGAGCCGCGTGCCGACCGACGCCTCGGCGCTCTATGCCAAGAACCTGCTGCACTTCTTCACCCCCATGATCGACAAGGAGAGCAAGGCGCTCCGCGTCGACTGGGAAGACGAGATCGTGCGCGGCACGGCGCTCACCCGCGACGGCGCCGTGATCCATCCCGGCCTGAACTAAGGAGGCCACTGAACCATGGAAGCCGTCGCCATCGACCCCTTCGTCTTTCGCTTCTCGATCTTCGTGCTCGCCGTCTTCGTCGGCTATTACGTGGTGTGGAGCGTGACGCCCGCCCTGCATACGCCGCTGCTCTCGGTGACCAACGCGATCTCGTCGGTGATCATCGTCGGCGCGCTGATCGCCGCCGCGCCGACCGCCTTCACCGGCTCGAAGATCTTCGGCTTGGTCGCCATCGGCCTCGCCTCGGTGAACATCTTCGGCGGCTTCGCGGTAACGCAGCGCATGCTCGCCATGTACAAGAAGAAAAAGAAGTAGGGGGCGCGCGCATGTCGGCCAATATCGTCGCTCTTCTCTATCTCGTCTCCGCCATCCTGTTCATTCTGGCGTTGCGCGGCCTCTCAAGCCCCGAATCGTCGCGGCGCGGCAACATCCTCGCGATGATCGGCATGACCATCGCGGTGGCCACCACCGTCGTCAGCCTGCATATCACCCATGTCACGTCGTACGGCGCGATCCTCGCCGCCGTGGTGATTGGCGGCGGCATCGGGTTGCTGATCGCTTTCCGCATCAAGATGGCGGCCATGCCGCAGTTGATCGCGGCGTTCCACAGCCTGGTTGGCCTGGCCGCGGTGCTGGTGGCGGCGGCGGCGTTCTACCACCCGGAAGCCTATGGCATCGCCTCGGCCTCCGGCCAGATCGAGACCGCAAGCCGGATCGAGATGGCGCTCGGCATCGCCATCGGCGCCATCACCTTCTCGGGCTCGGTGGTCGCCTTCGCCAAGCTGCAGGCGCTGGTCTCGGGCAACCCGGTGGTGTTTCCCGGCCAGCACATCCTCAACCTCATTCTCGGCCTTGTCGCCATCGGCCTGATCGGGTTTTTCGTCAAGACCCAGTCGACAGAGGTGTTCTGGATCATGACGGCGCTGACCTTCGGGCTCGGCTTTCTGCTGATCATCCCGATCGGCGGCGCCGACATGCCGGTCGTGATCTCAATGCTGAACAGCTATTCGGGCTGGGCCGCGGCGGCGACCGGCTTCACGCTCGAAAATACCGCGCTCATCATCACCGGCGCGCTGGTCGGCTCGTCCGGCGCGATCCTGAGCTACATCATGTGCCGGGCGATGAACCGCTCGTTCTTCAGCGTCATCCTCGGCGGCTTCGGCGGCGAAGGCGCCGGACCGGCCGCAAACAAGGGCGACCGCCCGGTCAAGGCGGGCTCGGCCGAGGATGCCGCCTTCATCATGAAGAACGCCGGCTCGGTCATCATCGTGCCGGGCTACGGCATGGCCGTGGCCCTCGCCCAGCACGCGGTGCGCGAGATGGCGGACATCCTCAAGGAACAGGGCGTCAAGGTCTCCTACGCGATCCACCCCGTCGCCGGCCGCATGCCGGGCCACATGAACGTGCTGCTGGCCGAGGCCAACGTGCCCTATGACGACGTCTTCGAACTCGAGGCGATCAACTCCGACTTCCGCACCACCGACGTCGCCTTCGTCATCGGCGCCAACGACGTCACCAACCCGGCGGCGCGCGACGATCCGTCGAGCCCGATCTACGGCATGCCGATTCTCGACGTCGACAAGGCGAAGACGGTGCTGTTCGTGAAGCGCTCCCTCGCGCCGGGATACGCGGGGATCGACAACGATCTCTTCTATAACGAGAATACGATGATGCTTTTCGGCGATGCCAAGCGCATGACCGAGGAGATCGTCAAGGCCCTTTAAGCCTTTGACAGCGGGCGCCTTTCGGGCGCCCGTTTCGCTTCGGCCACGGGCCGGATTCGAACCCGATCATAGAAATGTCACCAGCGCCCGCGAAAGGTCGCGAGCGGGTCGCCGCCCCGCCGCTTATGGTTACCTAGTGGCACCCCAGCATGCGGCCGGAGGATGATGCGGATGGTTTCTCTCGCCCTCGTCGACAACCAGGCGTTTTCGCCCCCGCTTGCGCGTTCGGCTCGCCGGGAAGAACCGACCTGCGAATCGGCGGGGGAGATCGGGCGCATGCTGCGCCGGCTTTCCGGCGTCCATCTCAGGGCCGCTCTGTATCGGCTTCGCTTCGCGGCCCTGCTCGGACATAGCCGCCTTGCTGAGATCGAGGGCGGCTTGGCGCGCTTCGGCACTGTCCAGCGCCTAACTGATGGTGCCTTCGCGTTTTTCGACATCAGTC
>JAJYTL010000161.1 GCA_021793055.1 Pseudomonadota bacterium | reverse complement strand
CGCGCGGAGGCGACGTAGTTCAGCTATACGCGGGCGACGCAGCCCTTGCCGAAGATCGGACCGTGGCGTGACGAGCTCGATGGGTTTCTGCTCGCCAACGAAAGCAAGGCGCCGCGCGAGCGCCTGACCCTGATCCGGATTTTCGAGGGGCTGCGGGGGTCCGGTTACGACGGCGGCTATGACGCGGTCCGCCGCTACGCCAAGGCGTGGCGTCAGGAGCGCGGTGCGACCACGGCGCAAGCCTATGTGCCGTTGAGCTTCGCGCCGGGCGAGGCCTACCAGTTCGACTGGAGCCACGAGATCGTGCTGATCAACGGCACGACGGTGATGGTGAAGGTCGCGCATCTCCGGCTCTGCCACAGCCGGATGCTGTTCGTGCGCGCCTATCCGCGTGAGACCCAGGAGATGGTGTTCGACGCCCACGACCGGGCCTTTGCCTTCTTCAAGGGCGCCTGTACGCGCGGCATCTACGACAACATGAAGACGGCGGTCGAGGCGATCCTCGTCGGCAAGGAGCGCGCCTACAATCGCCGCTTCCTCCAGATGTGTAGCCACTATCTGGTCGAACCGGCCGCCTGCACGCCGGCCTCGGGCTGGGAGAAGGGACAGGTCGAGAACCAGGTCGGGCTGGTGCGGGAGCGCTTCTTCACGCCGCGGATCCGGGTAAAGAGCTACGAGGAGCTGAATGCTTGGCTGATGGATCAGACCATCGCCTACGCCAAGGCGCATCGCCATCCCGAGCTGCGCGAGCGGACGATCTGGGAGGCGTTCGAGGCGGAGCGGCCGAGCCTCGTTCGCTATGCGGGCCGGTTCGACGGATTCCACGCGGTCCCGGCCTCGGTCTCCAAGACGTGCCTCGTTCGCTTCGACAACAACAAGTACTCCGTCACGGCGGGCGCGGTGGGCCGCCCGGTCGAGATTCGTGCCTATGCCGATCGGATCGAGTTGCGTCAGGACGGGCGGGTCGTCGGCCAGCATGCCCGCTGCTTCGGCCGGGACCAGACGGTCTACGATCCCTGGCATTACGTGCCGGTGCTGGCGCGCAAGCCCGGCGCGCTACGCAATGGCGCGCCGTTCAAGGATTGGGTCCTGCCCACCAGCCTGGAGCGTGTCCGGCGAAAGCTCGCCGCCGTCGATGACGGCGACCGGCAGATGGTCGAGATCCTCACTGCCGTGCTGAGCGACGGGCTGGCCGCCGTCGAAGCCGCCTGCGCCGAGGCGTTGCGCGAAGGCGTCCATTCCGCCGCCGTCATTCTCAACATCCTCGCCCGGCGCCGCGAACCGGCCGCGCCGATCACCATCATGACGCCGGACGCGCTGCGACTTCGCCAGGCGCCCACGGCCGATTGTGCCCGCTACGACAGCCTGAGGAGGGTATTGTGATGGAGCGTTCCGAGATCCTGGCGGCCATGGGCGAGCTCAAGCTCTACGGCATGAAAGCTGCCTTCGACGAAGTCATCACCACCGCCGTCAAACGGCAGCACGAGCCCCAGCGCATCGTCGGCGATCTTCTCGCCGCCGAGATCACCGAGAAGCAGGCGCGCTCGATCAAGTACCAGATCACCATCGCCAAGCTGCCGCTCGCCAAGGATATCGACGACTTCGCCTTCGACGAGGCGCCGGTCAACGAGACCTTGGTGCGCGACCTCGCCGGCGGCGACTTCCTTGCTCATCAGCGCAACGTCGTCCTGGTCGGCGGCACCGGCACTGGTAAGACCCATATCGCCATCGCGATCGCCCGGGCTTGCATCCGAGCGGGCGCTCGTGGCCGCTTCTTCAACGTCGTCGATCTCGTCAACAAGCTCGAGGCCGAAGCCCGTGCCGGAAGGCAAGGCCGCATGGCCGAGTATCTCACTCGCATGGACCTCATCATCCTGGACGAGCTCGGCTATCTGCCCTTCGCCCAGACCGGCGGCCAACTCCTGTTCCATTTGATCAGCCGGCTCTACGAGCAGACCTCGGTGATCGTCACCACCAACCTCGCCTTCGGCGAATGGCCGTCCGTCTTCGGCGACGCCAAGATGACGACGGCGCTTCTCGACCGGCTCACCCACCACTGCGAGATCGTCGAGACCGGCAACGAGAGCTGGCGCTTCAAGAACCGCGCCTGAGCCAAAATCCCCCGCCCCGGACCCCACCCCCGCGGCTTGCCCCGGTGGGTGCACAGGCAACCTCCCACGCGCGCCGCTTCGTCGCTCGTGAGGGCACTGCGCGTCGCGCGCGGGTCCCTCCTATGCACTACCGGCACAACCCGCAGAGGGGGCCCTTTTCGGCGCCGATCGGGGGTTCCAATTCATTGCCGATTGACAGAGGGCGAGGCGAACGGTCGAACCATTGGGCTAAAGACCTTCGCATCCGCGCATCCTTTGCCCACTGTACGGGCTAAAAGGCCTTATGCATGGCCAGAGATGCTTTTGGTTCGGAGAGCAGGCGAAGGGCGGAAGTAGGCCTCTCAGGCTGTGCAGTGGCATGATCTCAATTGCGCCGGGGCGCATGTTAAATTGGTAAATCTGAACCGAAGTGGATTGATGTCCTTTCTTCATGAGTTAACCGGGGAGTTGTTAAACGAGAGACCCGGCCCTCATCCGGGTCATGAGAACGCGAGAGGGAATGCTCGGACACCTCGAGCGCACTTCGTGGTGTAAGCGGCGCCGCGCCACGGTCTCTAGCACCGAAACAACGTGGGACTCCCTCACAATTGGAAATTCCAGTGATTCGCTTTTGTTATTTGTTAGAGCGGCATGAGGCTGTGTCCCCGTAAGCGATACCAACCCGAAGGCCTTAACTCGTACCGCATTGTATGAGGCCGCTTGGACGACACCACTATCGCGGCTAGCACCAAGATGCGGCATGACTGATGTTGGGCTCGCGAAACTCTGCCGTCGTCTGAACATCCCGATTCCCGGCCGTGGGTATTGGCGCAAGCTTGAAACCGGCAAGCGCGTACCCCGCCGCCCTTCCCTTCCAGCCCGGCCGCGCGCTATGGCCGACGAAGTCGTCGCATGGATGAATATCGGCCCAATAACTACCTCTTCGCCGAGTGTAGCGGTTCCCCAGGTGCTCGTTCCGGAGATGCTGCACCCGACAGCTGCGTTGACGCTGGCCTGTCTTCGGAAAGCTAAGCCTGACCGCAAACGCGATATCGTCGCGCCAGGCTATTTGGGCATCCATGTGCTACCGGACAGCATCGAAAGGACTGTTCTGCTTGTCGACGCGCTGGCACGGGAGTTCGAGAGAGCCGGCTGCGTCTTTGGTTCGGATGCTACCGGCCGTGCCGTGGTCGCACGCGACAAGGAGATGGCATCGTTTGTATTTCGCGAAGACCCGATTACTGGTCGGCTGTCTTTGATTCGCGACGCCCACTGTCGAGGCCGAAAGACATGGTCCGATGGCGTCAAGACCCGTGTGGAAAAGCACCTGGGCACATTTGTCGCTAGCATCGAAGCCAGCCTTGCTAAGTTGCGCGAGGAGCGCATCAGGAGGGAAGAAAGGCAGGCATTCAACGCGAGGCTCTCGCGACGCCACGACGAGCGGAAGGAAAAGGCGGACGCGAAGCGGGCGAGCGAGAAATTATCATGGCGGGCGCTTATCGGTTGGGAGAAAGCGATGCGCTTGCGGTGCTTTGCAGCCGCGGTCGAGGCAGCAGCAGCCACGGACGGCGATTCTGCGCCGCTGCCGAAGCTGGTAGCTGCAGATGCGCGCGCCTTGGCCGATCGCTTCGATCCGCTGGTACTGGATAAGCCTCCGGAAGTGGCAACGATGGACTACATTAATTTCCAGGAATGGTATGCGCGCGCGATCGCCCTACTCGGGAAGTCTGATGGGTACAAGAAGTATGGGGCGAAGAGGCTCTATGAACTTAGGATGACGCCCGAAGAGGCCGCGAGTGAGATCGATTGGGAGGCTTTTTGGGGCTGACGGCCTCATCGGGAGATTTTTCATCGGGTCGCGCACGGCCAGCATTAGGAACAGAGGTGCGTCTGTGCGGAGGCGCGTTTGATCTATTGCAAGCCACGCTTGCAATTGTGGACGAATGCGCCGGGAAGGCGGACGAGGTGGCGCTGCAGGGAGGGCACCGGGATCTGCTGCCTAATTGACCGGACTTCGAACAGTCGCCGGGCCAAAGGGCCTATCCCAGTTTAGACGGCAACGTGGTCGGCAGGAAGAAACCTGCCGTTAGCGACGCAGCCGGTTGCGGGCCTCATCGTGGCCTAATGGATAATTCAGTGAATGGCTTGTTGGCGCATTCCCGCCGTTCAGCTGGGATGGCTACGATGAAAATAAACGCAGGACTGGCGGCCGAAATCGACGCCGTTGCCCGCGCCTGCTATCAAGCGGCGCTGTCAAAAGGCCGGAGGCCCCTGCCGTAATGGGTGCCCCGAAGGGGCGGGCCCGCGTTCGGTTTTGACAGCGCCGCGCGCAGGCGCAGAACCCGCGCACCTCTAGAGGCCGTGTTGGCGACGATGCTTGGAATCTCGAAAGGAAGAGAGTAACACCTCAATAGACCTGCCCGTTGTTTCAAGCTGGTGGCGTGTTCATGGCGATAATGAGACCCGTCTCTGGACTGGATCGCCACGCATTGCGCAATAGGTGGCAGCGGCTAATCCGAACCGTCGCTCGTATGTTTGGGCGGCTGCGGTTGCTATTGCAAAAGCTCAAGGTAGGCAGAATGTCGTTTCAGCAAGAAGGCTTCCTTAGCCCCGACATGGCGAAGCATATTTCCTCGATCCGCGAGGCGCAGGCGGGCTGGTTCGAGTTGATCCAAACGCTTAATCGGCTGAGTCAGAAGATCATCCTGACACAACGCGAAATCAAAAGTGCCCACGGATTCAGCGACTATCGGGTCGTTGGCCTACTGTACTTCACGCGAGCCACTTCGAGCTTTCAGGGCGCTACGCTTCTGGTTGAGCGCGGAATGCTCGTAGAGGCCAATACCTTAGTGCGAAGCCTCATTGAGACCGTGTGGGTTCTTGCCGGCTTGACGAAAGACAAACAGGAGTTTGTTAAGCAGTTAGGATCGGCCGACTACGCCGAGCGTGTCGCGGCTGGAAACTGGTATATGAACACGCCTTCGGTCACCGAACATGTAAGCGCGGAAAACATGGAAAAGATGAAGGCGTTCATCGTAAAGAGCCAAGAAGGCGATGTTCCTCTGCAAAAGCTGATTCTCCAAAATGTGGCGTCAGATACTGGCCTAAGTGAGCTTTATGCGATCTACCGGCACCTTTCTCACCACTTTGCCCATCCGTCGCTCACGGCAGCGGCCGCCTTCACTGTCAAGGGGCCAAGTCCGGAGGATAAGGGCATCTTCTGGAGTCCGGAATATGGTTTGCAATCAGTAGGAACGACGTTGGGTTATATGTGCACGGCTATGATCGGCGCAACGCTCACCATAAACGATATCATCGTCACCGACGGGGTGGCCGCAGCACTCTCCAAAGCCTTTGATACATACAAGCACCTTGTTCCCGAGCCTGGTTACGACAAGTCGCAAGACTCTCTTGTTCCCCTGTAGAGCAGAAACGTGTTCGACATCACGACGCCGGAAGATTTTTACACTATGCTCGTCGAGGACTTTGACGAGTTCATGGCTGCGCCACATTCCACGCGACGTGCGCTCCACTGCGCGCTGCTAGCCCACCATCTACATGAATGGGTTTGGGGCGGGTGGCTAAAACAAGACGACGATCTGCGTAATAAGCTGAACATTCGCGACTTCAACGGATTTGTGCGCTGGATTGACAGAGGCTGCGTGTGGTTTCAGTTCCTGCGAGAAATCGTGAACGGCACGAAGCACTTTCGGCCGGCTAAGGGATTTGAGACGGCGCGAGTGGTTGCGGCACCTTTCTCGCTTGACCAGCCTACGGCGGGATTCGATCAAGGGGCCTGGAACGGCCCCATCCGATATGTCACGGGGGAACTGCCGGTTGGGTTCGACGGCAAAGGGTATCTTGTTTTGGATTTAGGAGACCCGACCCCCAGCAACAGCCTCGAGAGTAGAGATTGGTCGAGGGAAGTGGAAGATGAACCCGACGTTGTGCCGGTGCCGGAAATGCGCTTTCTTCCTGCCGCTTATTTGCTAGAAGTTATCGTGCGCTTTTGGCGTGACTTTTTCAGCATTTACCGGCCGTCGTCGACTGTCCCGGTCAGCAAGCACCATCCATATTAATTACGTTCCTAAATTATTCGGTAATCGCCGCATTTCCCTGGCTGCAAAGTTGGTGTCTCGACTCGGTGTTGTTGTTGTAGGATATAGATATTCGATCAGAATTACTCGGAATTAGGGAAGGTACGGATGCCGTCCGCCGAAAAATTGCCAGAGCGCCGACTCTCCAAAAGCAAGTTCGCGATGTTTCTTCGGACGCAATGCGATCGCGAGCTATACCTTTCGCTGTTCTCTAACAATGCGACGGCGCTTGAAGCCGCAGGGATTCCCGCGCCGCTCAAATCCAGGCCTGGCGTTCAGCTGATCACCACATCTGGCCGCGACTTTGAATATGAGCAATTTGATCATCTATGTACGGCGCTCCCGAGTTATGTCATGCACAAGAGCAATGGCCGCGCCAACATTGATCTCAAAGAGGCCCTCCGGGGAGTGCATGGGCCGAGCCTGATTCTTCAGCCGCAGATCGAAGCCGAGGAATTTCGCGCCGTCGCTTTGAAGAACATCGGCGTCAGGACGGCCGACATGCCGTTCATTCCTGAAATGGCCGGGCTACGTCCCGACATCGTATTCGCCGAACCTCGAAGGGAAAGTGAATACGAAATCATGCCCAATGGCAGTCGCAAACTGCTGGCCGGCGACGACAAGCGGATGGCTCTGAGCGTCATTGACCTCAAGAACATCACGGAAGCGAACGCGACATATTCGGCGGAAGTTTGCTTATATGCGATGTTTCTATCGAATTGGCTTCGTACGGAAGGTGCCGAGTTTCAAAGCAAGTTCTTTGTTACCGATCGCGTGTATCTGTGGCGTCACGTCGAGATGCCAAATTTTACAAGAATCATGGCGACCAAAGAAGGCGGCGACCACGCAAAGCGACTGACCGCCCTCAAGAAAGATTTGGAGGATGGCCGCGTCAATTATCTAATCTATATGCCGAGCGTCCGTAAATTCTTCACCGAGGACGTTCCGCGCGTTGTCCGAACCGGCGATCAATCCGGTTGGGCGGCAGTGGACTATCACGTCAACCCGCGCTGCACTTCGTGCGACTGGCTAGGCAACCGGGCCTGGCTAGCGCCCGATGACCAAAAACACTTCGACGCGCATCCCGACTTCTATTGCTCTCCTGCCGCCGAAAAAAGCGATCACCTGTCAAAGATGGCAGGACTGAGCAAGGGGGCGAGCGTTGTTCTCGGGCAGGGCGGCCATCAGAAGGTTGCGAGCCTCGTCGGCATTAGCCCCGCGTCGAACATATTGCGTCAGCATTCGCACTTAAAAAAAGATCGCGTTCAGATCGGCGCGCGAGCCTCATCGATCACGA
>JAJYTL010000160.1 GCA_021793055.1 Pseudomonadota bacterium | reverse complement strand
TCGCCTCGCTCATCGCCTTCTGGCTGTTCGCCAACGCCGTGGTGGTCAATCTTAACAAAGCCGGCTGAGGGGGGCGGAGTATGACGCGTAAGCTGTTGGCGATCGTCGGCCTTGCTCTCGCCGTGGTCCTGTTCATCGCCGTCAACGTTCTCGTCGACGCGGGCTTCCCGAACGCCCACGTCGATCTGACCGCGGACAAGCTCTACACGCTCTCAGCTGGATCGAAGGACATTCTCGCCTCCCTCGATCATCCGATCGTGCTGCGGCTCTACTATTCGGAAGGGCTCTCCGATCAGTTCCCGCAGGTCAAGGCCTATGCCGACCGCGTGCGGGCGCTGCTCGAACAGTACGCCATCCTCTCGCACGGCAAGATCCATCTCGAAACCGTCGACCCCGAGCCCTTCACCGAGGCCGAGGACAAGGCGGTCAGCGCCGGCATCCGCGGCATCCCGATCGACCAGCAAGGCGACGAGCAGTTCTATTTCGGACTCGAGGGAACCAATTCCACCAACGGCCAGCAGGTCATCCCCTTCCTCTCACCGAACAAGGGGCAGTTTCTCGAATACGATCTGACGCGCATGGTCTACAACCTCGAACATCCGCAGAAGCCGGTGGTCGGGGTGATCAGCAAGCTGCCGCTCGAATTCGGCCCCGGCGGGCT
Source organism: Pseudomonadota bacterium (assembly GCA_021793055.1). Classification (GTDB taxonomy): domain Bacteria; phylum Pseudomonadota; class Alphaproteobacteria; order Ferrovibrionales; family Ferrovibrionaceae; genus JAJYTL01. Next base: position 6,831 of record JAJYTL010000160.1, on the reverse strand, counting down.
CGCGGCGGCGATGCGCGGCCAGTCACAGCCCTACGCCATCGTTGACCGGCTGCGCCAGCTCTACAACGTCGATTTCCTGCGTACCGACGTGACGGCGATTCCGGCCAAGGTCGACATCCTTCTCGTCGTCTATCCGCAGGGCTTGAGCGCCGCGACGCGCTACGCCATCGACCAGTTCGTCCTGAAAAAGGGCCGGGCGATGGTGTTCGTCGATCCTTATTCCGAGGAACAGGCGGCGGCGACCAGCCAGATGGGCTTCGTCAATCCCTCTCAGCCGGTGAGCGCCGATCTGCCGCAGATCTTCAAGTCCTGGGGCTTGCGGATGGTGCCGGACAAGTTCGTCGCCGATCGCAAGCTTGCCATCACCGTCGACACCACGGTCGGCGGCCGACGCCAAACCGAGGCTTATCCGGCCTGGCTCTCGGTCGGCCCGCACCACCATAACGACAAGAACATCGTCACCGCCGGCCTCAGCACCGTCAACATGGCGAGCGTCGGCGCGCTCGAGCCGGAACCGGGGGCCGGCACCAAGTTCGTCCCGCTGCTCACCTCCTCGCGCGACGCCGAGCTCATGGACGCGAGCCGCCTCCGGATGCTGTACGACCCGTCGTCGCTCCTGGTCGGGATGAAGCCGGCCGGCAAGCGCTACGTGCTGGCCGCCGACATCACAGGCAAGGTGAAGACCGCCTTCCCGGACGGCCCGCCTGCGGCGGCCAAGGCCGACGCGGCGAAGGGTAAGAGCGCCAAATCGCCGCCCGCCGAGCTCATGGAAAGCACCGGGCCGGTCAACGTCATCGTCGTCGCCGACACCGACATGCTGCGCGATCGCTTCTGGCTGCAGACCCAGAACGTCCTCGGCCAAGAGGTCGGCGTGCCGGTCGCCGCCAACGCCGACTTCGTCATCAACGGCCTCGACTATTTAAGCGGATCGCGCGATCTCATCAGCTTGCGCAGCCGCGGCTCGGGCGTGCGCCCGTTCCTCGTGGTCGAGAAACTGCGCCGCGAGGCCGAGCGACGCTTCCTCGCGCAGGAACAGGCGCTGCAGAAGAAGCTGAAGGACACCGAGCAGAAAATCTCCGAACTGCAAAGCACGGCGAAAGGCGGCGGCGGCAAGGCGCTTCTCACCGCCCAGGAAAAGGCGGCGATCGATTCGTTCCGTCAGCAACTTATCGAGACCCGCCAGCAATTGCGCCGGGTTCAGCTCGATCTCAACAAGGAGGTCGACCGGCTCGACACCGAGCTCAAGTTCATCAACATCGGGCTGGTGCCGATTCTGGTGATCCTAGTGGCGCTGGGTCTCGGCGCCGTCCGCTGGCGCCGGCGCAAGGCCCGCGTCGCGCGCGGCCATTAATCTCGAGGGTTGTCATGCGAAGCAGAAGCCTGGTTGTCCTTGCCGTCGTCACCGTCGTGGTGATCGCCGCGGCCGGCTACGCGCTGAAGCGGCAAAACGCGCTGGAGAACGCGCCGCCGCCGGGCCCGACGCCGTTGTTCCCGACCTTGCTCCAGCATGTCAACGACGTGGCCCAAATCACCGTCGCCACGGCCAAGGATCATCTCACGATCCGCCGCACGACGCCCGGCCATTGGGTCGTTGTCGAGAAGGACGGCTATCCCGCCAGCATCGACAAGGTCAAGAAGGCGGTGGTCGGCCTAGCCGAGACGCAGCGGATCGAGCCCCGCACCGCCGATCCCAAGCTCTACAAGGATATCGGCGTCTCCGCGCTCGACGCGCCGGGATCGCAAGCGGTGCAAATCACCCTCACCGACGAGAAGGGCAAGCCGCTGGCGGCGCTGTTGGTCGGCAACACGAAAAGCTTCTCGACCGGGATCAAGCCCGGCACTTTTTACGTCCGCGAGCCGACAGCCAAGCGGTCGTGGCTCGCCCGCGGCCGTCTCGGCAACATCAAGCCCGATCTCCTGATGTGGATCGCGAGCACCATCCTCAACATTCCGCAGGACCGCATCAAGGAAGTGGAGATCGCCGCCCCTGACGCGAAGCCCATCCTGATCCGGCGCAAAAGCCCGCTGGCGACCGATATCGAGGTTTCAGGCCTGCCGGCCGCCGCCAAGCCCGATCTTGCCGTCGCCAATCAGGTGCCGACCGCGCTGCAATACCTCTCGATCGAGGATGTCGCGAAGCCGCAAGGGTGGGGATTCGCCAAGGCGCCGGTCACGACCTTCCGCACCTTCGACGGCCTGGTCGTCAAGGCCCGCACCGTCAAGCATGACGGCAAGGACTGGGTGAAGTTCGCGGTATCCTATGCCGGCCCGGCGCCCGCCGCCGCGCCGGCCGCGAAGCCCGAAGGCAAGGCGAAAGCGGCAACGGTCGCCAAGACCGCGCCGGTGGCGGCGAGTCCGCTCAAGACGCCGGCCGAGGCACAGACCGAGGCCAAGGGCTTGGCGTCGGCGCTCGATGGCTGGGCCTTCGAGGTGGCTGGCTACCACGCAGCCTTTTTCACCGAGACGGCGGCCGACCTGACCGCCCGGCCAGGAAAGAAGGCCAAGCCGCGATCCTAAGCTTCCCTCTTGACGGCGGGCTGCGGAATTTTCACATAAGGGCGGTGACTTCCCCGCGGCGGAGAACCGGCCCCAATGACGCAACAGACCTTTTCCTTCCAAGCCGAGGTGGCGCGGCTTCTTCACATCGTCACGCATTCGCTCTACAGCGATAAGGAAATCTTTCTCCGCGAGCTGATTTCGAACGCCTCCGACGCCTGCGACCGGCTGCGCTACGCGGCGCTGACCGAGCCCGCGCTGCTCGCCGAGGCGCCGCAGCTCGAAATCACCATCGGCATCGACAAGCCGGGCCGCAAGCTCACCCTCGGCGACAACGGCATCGGCATGAACCGCGAGGAGCTGATCGGCAATCTCGGCACCATCGCCCGTTCCGGCACCGCCACCTTCCTCGAAGAGCTGCCGAAGGACGCCAACGGCGCCGTCAGCCTCATCGGCCAGTTCGGCGTCGGCTTCTATTCCGCCTTCATGGTCGCCGACAAGGTCGAGGTCACGAGCCGCAAGGCGGGCGAGCCCCAAGGCTGGCGCTGGACCTCGGACGGCAGCGGCAATTTCGCCATCGACGAGGCCGAGGATCTGCCGCGCGGCACTACCATCACGCTCCATCTGCGCCAGGGCGAGGACGAGTTTCTCGAGCCCGAGCGCATCCGGCGCATCGTGAAGAAGTATTCCGACCATATCGCGGTGCCGATCAAGCGCGCAGGCCGCGGCGAGGGCGAAACGCTGAATATGGCAAGCGCCCTGTGGAGCCGGCCCAAATCCGAGATTTCGGCCGCCCAGTACAATGAGTTCTACCGCCATGTCGCGCATACCCTCAGCGACCCCTGGCTCACCATCCACCACAAGGCCGAAGGCCGGCTGGAATACGCGCTGCTTCTCTTCGTCCCCTCCGAGCCGCCCTACGATCTCTTCCACCCCGACCGCAAGCATCAGGTCAAGCTCTACGTCCATCGCGTCTTCGTCACCGACCAGTGCGAGGGCCTGGTGCCGCCCTACCTTCGATTTCTGCGCGGCGTCGTGGATTCCGAGGATCTGCCCCTCGCGGTGAGCCGCGAGATGCTGCAGCACAACCCGGTGGTAACGCGAATCCGCCACGCCCTGGCGCGCCGCGTGCTCGGCGAGCTTGAGAAGGAAGCCAAGGACGACCCCGCGGCTTACGCCAAATTCTGGGAAAATTTCGGCTCCGTGCTCAAGGAGGGCATCTGCGAGGATAGCGAAAATCGCGCGGCGCTGCTCAAGCTCGCCCGCTTCCGCTCGACCCATTCCGACGATCTGGTCTCGCTCGACGACTACGTCGGGCGCATGAAAGAGGGCCAGGCGGCGATCTACACCATCACCGGCGAAGACCTCGGCACGCTGGCCAAAAGCCCGCAGATCGAGGGCTTTCGCGCCCGCGGCATCGAGGTTCTGCTGCTCGCCGATCCGGTCGACGTCTTCTGGCTCGACATGTGCCCGGACTACGACGGCAAGCCGTTCAAGTCGGCGACGCGGGGCGCCGCCGACCTCGCTGAAATCAAGGCGCCGAAGGCGGACAAGCCGGAAGCCGAGGCGCCGATCCCGGAAAACCAGATCGGCACCCTGATCGCGCTGTTGAAGCAGAACCTCGGCGACGCGGTGAAGAACGTGCGGGTATCGGACCGACTCACCGATTCGGCGGTGTGCCTGATCGCGGACGACGGCGATCTCGACATGCACCTCGCCCGGCTGCTGCAGAAGAACCGCCAGATCGAGCGTTCGGACCGCCGCATCCTCGAAATCAACGCCAATCACGCGCTGATCCGCCGCCTCGCCGAGGAAGCGACCAAGCCCGGCGCCGCGGCTCGCCTGCAGGACGCGGCGCTGCTCCTTCTCGATCAGGCGCGCATCATCGAAGGCGAGCCGGTCGTCGATCCGGTGGCCTTCGCGCGTCGCTTGAGCACGGTTATGGCGCGGGGCGTCGGCGGCTAAAGCATATCCCCGAGAAGTGGCTCCCACTTTTCGGGATCGCGCGCCCACTCAACGCGCGCTAATTGGGTTTTGTTGTCGGCAGCTTGACGCAGCCGACAATGGCGCCGGCATCAGCCGCCTGAACCATGATCAGGGCATGATCGGCGCCCTTGAGCGCGGCCGAATCGAGGGTGATGGTTTCCGCCTGGCCCGGCCAGCGGCCGATCGGCCGGATATAACGCACCACATTGGTATAGGTAATGGTGCGGCCCCGGTTTTCGCCCTGCATGATCTTCACCACCCGCCGGCTGTCGTAGCCGACAAGCCAGACCACGGCCGCCTTCCCGCCAGGCGTGGCCGCCTGCTTGGCGGGCGGCAGCGCGATCCGCACCGCGCCGGAAGCATCGCGCGCCGCCCTGAGCACGATGCCGCTTGCCGCCTGCGACCGCGCGACGCGCACGATCGCCTGCTCCACCGCGGCGCGGTCCGAGCCGGTGACGGCGACGGTGCCGCCGATCACCATTTCCGGCGTATAGAGCTCGCCGTTCGAGATGCGCTCGGCATAGGCCTTCTGGCGCGCCGTCGTCGCGGCGGTGGCGAAGGTGTCCTTCCAACCAAGATAGTTCCAGTAATCGACGTCGTAGGTGAGCGCGATCACGCCGGGCCGACGGGCCAGCTCGGTCAGGAAGACATCGGCCGGCGGGCAGGAATTGCAGCCCTGGCTGGTGAACAGCTCGACCACCGTCGGCATGGCGGTCGCGGTCGATGTGGGCTGCGCCGCCGTCTCCGCCCGCCCCGAAGCGGTCGTGCCGAGAACGAGAGCGAAAACAAGAAGAGCGCGTCGCCACATGGCCAGGACGATAACGGAGCGGAGCGCCCACGGCTATTCACGTTTCCACCCGCCCCGATCACGTTTTCTTGAGCCGGCCGGCGGGGCGAAAGCGGGATGGATGGGCCGCCCTCACCCCGCCCGAGATCATGCCGCCTTGCCGATCATGTTGCGGAGCACGTAGTGGAGAATGCCGCCGTGGCGGAAATATTCCACTTCGTCGACCGTGTCGATGCGGGATTGCAAGGTGACGGTCTCGCTCGCGCCGTTCGCCCGGGTGATGCGGCATTTCACCGCGCTCCGCGGCTTGAGCCCGCTCGACAGCCCGTCGATGGCGAAGACCTCGGACCCGTCGAGCTTCAACGTCTTGCGGTTCATGCCTTCCGGGAACTGCAACGGCAGAATGCCCATGCCGATCAGGTTCGAGCGATGGATACGCTCGAAGCTCTCGGCGATGACCACGCGAACGCCGAGAAGCCGCGGGCCCTTCGCCGCCCAATCGCGGCTCGAGCCGGTGCCGTATTCCTTGCCGGCGACCACCACCAGCGGCACGCCGTCCCGCTCGTAGCGCATCGCCGCGTCATAGATCGACATCTCCTCGCCCGAGGGCTGATGACGGGTGACTCCGCCCTCGGTGCCGGGCGCCATCTCGTTGCGCAGCCGGATATTGGCGAAGGTACCCCGCATCATCACTTCGTGATTGCCGCGGCGCGCGCCATAGGAATTGAAATCCGCCGGCTTGACCCCGAGACCGATGAGATAGCGGCCGGCCGGGCCTTCCCTGGCGATCGAACCGGCGGGCGAGATATGGTCGGTGGTGATCGAATCGCCGAGCAGGGCGAGAAGCCGCGCGCCCTCGATGTTGGCGACCGGCGGCGCCGTCGGCCCGATCTTCTTGAAATAAGGCGGCGCCTGGACATAGGAGCTCTTGGCGTCCCAGCCATAGGTGACCTCGGCGCCGGGCTTGATCCGCCGCCAGTTGCGGTCGCCGGCGAAGACGTCGCCGTATTCCGCCCGGAACATGGCGGGCTTCACCGCCTTGCGGACGGTGGCGGCGATCTCCTTGCTCGAGGGCCAGATGTCCTTGAGATAGACCGGCTGGCCCTTGCGGTCGGTGCCGAGCGGATCCTTCTGCAGATCGATCCGCATCGAGCCGGCCAAGGCATAGGCCACGACCAGCATCGGCGAGGCGAGATAATTGCCCTTAGTCAGCGGATTGATGCGGCCCTCGAAGTTGCGGTTGCCGGACAGCACCGCGCAGGCAACGAGATCCTTGTCCTTGACCGCGGCGGCGATCGGCTCGGCCAAGGGGCCGGAATTGCCGATGCAGGTGGTGCAGCCGTAGCCGACGAGATGGAAGCCGAGCTTGTCGAGATCGCCTTGCAGGTCGGCGGCGGCGAGATAATCGGTCACCACCTTGGAGCCCGGCGCGAGCGAGGTCTTCACCCAGGGCTTGACCTTGAGCCCGCGCTTGACCGCGTTGCGGGCCAGGAGGCCGGCCCCCAGCATCACGCTCGGGTTCGAGGTGTTGGTGCAGGAGGTGATCGCGGCGATCACCACGT
>JAJYTL010000159.1 GCA_021793055.1 Pseudomonadota bacterium | reverse complement strand
GAAGGTCGGAACGCGCGTGAACTTGCCGCGCATGCCGCTTTCCTCGACCTCGATGTAATCCGGAATGTCGCGCTCGGGCGAGCCGATGGCCTCGAGGATCGTCACCATGGTCCGCGACTTCTCGCGCACGGCGATCTCATCCCCCGCCGCAACCCGGTAGGAGGCGATGTTCACCCGCTTGCCGTTAACGGTGATATGGCCGTGGTTGATGAGCTGGCGCGCGGCGAAGGGCGTGACCGCGAGCTTCATGCGATAGACCACCGCGTCGAGGCGACGCTCGAGAAGGCCGACCATGGTCTCCGAGGTGTCGCCGCGCGAGCGCACCGCGAGGGCGTAGATGTTGCGGAACTGCTTTTCCGTGATGTTGCCGTAATAGGCGCGCAGCTTCTGCTTGGCCGAAAGCTGGACGCCGTAATCGGACGGCTTGCGGCGGCGCTGGCCATGCTGCCCCGGCGGATAGTCGCGCTTCACCACCGGGCTCTTCGAACGGCCCCAAAGGTTCTCGCCAAGACGGCGATTGATCTTGTACTTGGACGAGACGCGTTTCGACATCCTTCAGCCACCTGACAATGCACGGAAAACGGCAGAGCACTGCCCTGCCGCGATGGCCGTACTATAGGGAGCGCGGCGCTTGCGTCAAGACGATTCGGGACCGGGCTCGGCCTTGCCCCGGGCGCGCCGGCGCCCGGGCAGCTTCCGCCCCGCCAGGCTCTTGATGATCCCGTGCAGCGTGCGGACGTCCTGATCCAAAAGCGGGCCGCGCTGCAGGCTGTTGCGGATGTTGTAGACCAGCTTCCGCCGCTTGTCGGGGATATTGGCGAAATAGCCGGCATCGTCGAGCTCGCTCTCCAAATGCTCGAACAGACCGAGAACTTCTTCCCGCGTCGCGAGCCGCGCCCGCTTCGCGTCGAGCCGCGAGGGCGGCGGGCCGTCGCCCGAAGCAAACCACTCGTAGCCGAGGATGACCACCGCCTGGCCCAGATTGAGCGAGGAGAAGGCCGGATTGAGCGGCACGGTGACCAGGATTTCCGCCACCACCACGTCGTCGTTATGAAGCCCGACCCGCTCCGGGCCGAAGAGGATGCCGCAGCGCTCGCCCCGCGCCGTCTGCGCCCGCATGCTCGCGGCGGCGAAGCGCGGCGTCGCCACCGGCTTCAGGAGGTCGCGGCGCCGCGCCGTGGTGGCATAGACATGCTGGAGATCGGCGATCGCGGCCGCGGTGCTCAGAAACAAGGTTGCGCCATCGAGGACGCGATCGGCGCCCGAGGCCATGGCCCGCGTGCGCTCGTTCAGCCAATTGGCGCGCGGGCGCACGAGACGGAGATCGGTGAGGCCGAAGTTCAGCATGGCGCGAGCGACGGCGCCGATGTTCTCGCCGAGCTGCGGCTCGACCAGAATCACCGCCGGGCCGCCCAGCATCGGTGCCTGGCGGCGGTCGGTGCCCGCCACGGCGGCTAGCCTCGCCCGGCCTTGGCCGCGGCCGGAACTTCCGCGCCGGGCGCGCCGTCGCGGTGCAGCTTGTAGATGATGCTGTCGTAGAGCGCCTGGAAGGAGGCATCGACGATGTTGGGCGAGACGCCGACGGTGTACCAGCGGCCGCCCTTCGAATCCGCCGATTCGATCAGTACGCGGGTCACCGCCTGGGTGCCCCCCGAGAGGATACGGACCTTGAAATCGACGAGGCGGAGATCCTCGATCCAGCTCGAGTATTTGCCGAGATCCTTGCGCAGCGCCTCGTCCAGCGCGTGGACCGGGCCGTTGCCCTCGCCGACCGAGATCAGCACCTGGCCGTCGACCGAGACCTTGACCGTCGCCTCCGAGACGGTGACCAGCTGGCCCTTGGCGTTGTACCGCCGCTCCACCAGCACGCGGAAGCTCAAGACGTCGAAATAGGTCGCGATCTGGCCCAAGGCGCGGCGCGCCATCAGCTCGAAGCTCGCCTCTGCGCCGTCATAGGCATAACCCTGGAACTCGCGCGCCTTCACCTCGTCGAGGAGGCGCGCGACTTTCGGGCTGTCGGCGTCAATCTCGATGCCGGCGTCGCGCAGCCTAGCCAGGATGTTGGAGCGCCCGGCCTGGTCGGAGACCAGGATGCGCCGCGCGTTGCCGACCAATTCCGGCGGCACGTGCTCGTAGTGGCGGGGATTCTTCTCCACCGCCGCCACATGCAACCCCGCCTTGTGGGCGAAGGCGGAGGCCCCGACATAGGGCGCGTGGCGGTTCGGCGCCCGGTTCAGGATCTCGTCGAGAAGCCGCGAGGTCTGGGTCAAATGGCGAAGCGCGGCCTCGCTCACCCCGGTCTCGAAGCGCTCGGCGTAGTCCTTCTTCAGCATCAAGGTCGGGATGATCGAGATCAGGTTGGCGTTGCCGCAGCGCTCGCCGAGGCCGTTCAAGGTGCCCTGCACCTGGCGGGCGCCGGCGCGAACCGCGGCGAGGCTGTTGGCGACCGCGTTCTCGGTGTCATTATGGGCGTGGATCGCGATCTTCGAGCCCGAAATCTCGCGCACCACCTCGCCGACGATGCGCTCGACCTCTTCCGGCAGGGTGCCGCCGTTGGTATCGCAGAGCACGATCCAGCGTGCCCCCGCCGCTTCCGCCGCCTTGAGGCAGGCGCGCGCGTAATCGGGATTGGCTTTGTAGCCGTCGAAGAAATGCTCGGCGTCGAACAGCGCCTCGGCCTTGGCCGCCGCCGCCGCGACCGAATCGCGGATCATGGCGACGTTTTCCGCCAGCGGCACGCCGAGCGCGCCCTCGACCTGAAAGTCCCAGGTCTTGCCGACCAGGCAGACGCAGGCCGCCTCGGCGCCGAGCACGGCGACCAGACCGGGATCGTTACCGGCGCTGCGGCCTGAGCGCCGCGTCATGCCGAAGGACACGAGTTTCGCCGATTTGAGCTTCGGCGGCGCCTCGAAAAAGGCGGAATCGGTCGGATTGGCGCCCGGCCAGCCGCCCTCGACATAATCGATGCCGAGACGATCGAGCGCCGCGGCGATCGCCCGCTTGTCCTCGACGGAGAAATCGACCCCTTGGGTCTGCGCGCCGTCGCGAAGGGTCGTATCGAAGAGATAGATGCGTTCCCGGGTCACGAAGCGTGCCTCCATTCGGTCCGGCCGTCGGGCCGGTCTTCCAGAACGATACCCTTGTCGAGAAGCTCGGCCCGGATGCGGTCGGCCTCGGCAAAATCGCGCGCCTTCCGCGCCGCGGCGCGATGCGCGATCAGCGCCTCGATCCGCGACACTTCGTCGCCCGCGGCGCCGCCCCGAAGCCAAGCCGCCGGGTTCTGCTGCAACAGGCCGAGAAGCGCCCCGGCGGCGGCCAGCATAGCCCTAATTTCGCCCCGGCGCGCGGCTGTTTCCGCCTTGTTCAGCTCGCCCATCAGCTCGTGCAGCCGGGCGATGGCGAGCGGCGTGTTGAGATCGTCCTCGAGCGCGGCCAGCACCTCGGGCGCCGGCGCCGCATCTTCATCGCCAGGGCCGCCAGCGTCGCCGGCACGGTGCAGCGCCTGATAGAAGCGATCGAGCTCCGCTTTGGCCTCGGCCATGCCGTCCTCGGTCCAGTCGAGCGGCTGGCGGTAGTGGGTCTTCAGCATGTTGAGGCGGATCGCCTCGCCGGGAAAACGGCCGAGGAGATCGCGGACGATCAAGACGTTGCCGAGCGATTTCGACATCTTCTCGCCGTCCACGGTGACGAAGCCGTTGTGAACCCAATAGCGGGCGAACGGCGCGTGGTTGGCACAGACGCTTTGCGCCCGCTCGTTCTCGTGATGGGGGAAGACCAGGTCGCGGCCGCCGCCGTGAATATCGAAGCTTGCGCCGAGATGCGCCTTCGACATCGCCGAGCATTCGATATGCCAGCCCGGCCGGCCGCGACCCCAGGGGCTGTCCCAGCCGGGCAAGGGTTCGGGGCTCGGTTTCCACAGGACGAAATCGGCCGGATCGCGCTTGAACGGCGCGACCTCGACCCGGGCGCCGGCGACCTGCTCGCGCCGGTCGCGGCCCGAAAGCCGTCCATAGTCGGCATAGCTCGGCACGTTGAATAACACGTGGCCGTCGGCGGCATAGGCATGGCCGTCGGCCATCAGCGCCTCAATCATGGCGATCATCTCGGCGATGTGCCGGGTGGCGCGCGGCTCGACCGAGGGCACGAGCGCGCCGAGCGCGCTCATGTCGGCATGAAAGGCGTCGGTCGTGCGCGCCGTCACGGCCGCGATCGGCTCGCCCCTGGCTTCGGCGGCGGCGATGATCTTATCGTCGACGTCAGTGATGTTGCGGACATAGGTGACCGTGCCGTAGCGGCGCCGCAACAGGCGAAACAGCACGTCGAAGACGATCACCGGGCGCGCGTTGCCGATATGGGCGTAGTCGTAGACCGTCGGGCCGCAGACGTAGACGCCGACATGCTTCGGGTCCAGAGGCTCGAACAGCCGCTTTTCGCGGCTCGCGGTGTCATAGAGGACCAGCGCCACGGGTCGAGGACTCCTTAACCAACGATCAGGCGGTTTCGCCCCTTAGCCGCGCCCGCGCGCGCTCGGGGTCGATGAGAGGTAACAGATTCCGCATTTCCGGTCCATCTTCGCGGCCCGTGAGGGCAAGCCGGAGCGGATGGAACAAGGCCCGTCCCTTGCGCCCGGTGGCGGCCTTGAGCGCCGCAGTCCAGCGGCCCCAGGTATCGCCATCGAACGGGCCTTCGGGCAGCGCCGCCGCCGCCTGGCGCAGAAATTCCGGCTCCTCGAGCCGGGGCGCGAGCGGCGCCTTCAGCACCCGCCACCAGGCAAGCGCCTCGTCCAGGCTCGCGACATTGCCGCGCACTGCGAGCCAGAAGCGCTCGTCCGCCGCGCCATCGAGCGCCGGGCCGAGCCGGGCCGCCACCGCATCATAGGGCATTTCGTGCAGGATGCGGGCGTTCAGATGCTTGAGCTCGGCGACGTCAAAGGCGGCGGCGGCGCGGCCGAACTTGCCGAAATCGAAGCCGGCGAAAAGCTCATCGAGCCGCCAGGCGGGCTGCACCGGATCGGCGCTGCCGAGCCGGGCCAGAAGACTGTTCACGGCCATCGCCTCGATCCCCTGTGCGCGCAGGGCCTCGATGGAGAGGGCGCCGAAGCGCTTCGACAGCGGCTCGCCCTTGGCACCGACCAGAAGCCCGAGATGGGCGAATTCCGGGACCGGCCCGCCGAGCGCCTGAAACAGCTGCCACTGCACCGCCGTGTTGCTCACGTGATCCTCGCCGCGTACCACGTGGCTGATGGCGAAGTCGATGTCGTCGACCACCGAGGAGAAGGTGTAGAGCGGCGAGCCGTCTTCGCGGATCAGCACCGGATCGCTCAGCGATCCGGTCGGGATTTCCACCGGGCCCTTGACCAGATCGGTCCAGGTCACGGTGCTGGGATCGAGCCGGAAGCGCCAGTGCGGCGTCCGCCCGGCGTTCTCCAGCGCGGCCCGCGCCGGCGCGTCGAGCGTCAGCGCCGCGCGGTCGTAGACCGGCGGCAAGCCCTGCGCCCGCAAGCCGGCGCGCTTCGCCGCCAGTTCCTCCGCCGTCTCGTAGCAGGGGTAGAGCCGGCCCGAGGCCTTGAGCCGCTCGGCCGCGGCGGCGTAGCGATCGAGCCGAAGCGACTGGCGCTCCAAGCGATCCCAGTCGAGCCCGAGCCATTCGAGATCGCGCAGGATGGCTTGCGCGTAAGCCTCGGTCGAGCGTTCGAGATCGGTATCGTCGAGACGGAGCAAGAAGCTGCCGCCGTGCGCGCGGGCGAACAGCCAATTGAGCAGCGCGATGCGCGCGTTCCCGACATGGATGCGGCCGGTCGGACTGGGGGCGAAGCGAACGGCGGGCGTCATACCGTGTCGCGGAAGGCGTTGGTAATCGGATAGCGCCGGTCACGGCCGAAATTGCGCCGCGTGATCTTGACCCCGGGCGGCGCCTGGCGGCGCTTGTATTCGGCGATGTAGAGCAAGTGCTGCACCCGCGTCACCACCTCGCGCGGGAAGCCCTTGGCGATGATCTCGTCGGCGCCCATCTCGCCTTCGACCAGGCATTCGAGAATCTGGTCGAGCTGGTCATAGGGCGGCAGCGAATCCTGGTCGGTCTGGTCGGGGCGCAGCTCGGCGGTCGGCGGCCGGGTGATGATGCGCTCGGGGATGACCCGGCCCACAGGCCCGAGCAGCCCGTCGAGGCGGCTCTGGTTGCGAAAGCGCGAGAGCTCGTAGACCGTGGTCTTGTAGACGTCCTTGAGCACGCTGTAGCCGCCGCATGTATCGCCGTAGAGCGTCGCGTAGCCGACCGACATTTCCGACTTATTGCCGGTGGTGAGTACCATGTGGCCGAACTTGTTCGAGAGCGCCATCAGGGTGATGCCGCGGACGCGGCTTTGCAGGTTCTCCTCCGTGATGTCGCGCGGGCGGCCGTCGAAGGCCGGTTGCAGCATGCCCTGGAAGGCCTCGACCGCCGGGGCGATCGGCACGATGTCATAGCGGATGCCGAGAAGCTTGGCGCATTCGGCGGCGTCTTCCAGGCTTTCGCTTGAGGTATAGGCATAAGGCATCATCACCGCCCAGACCTTGTCGGCGCCGAGGGCATCCACGGCGCAGGCCGCCGTGAGCGCGGAATCGATGCCGCCCGAAAGCCCAATGACGACGCCGGGGAAACGGTTCTTGCCGACGTAGTCGCGAAGCCCCACGGTCATCGCCTGCCAGATCGCCTCGAGCCGGCCCACGGGCGCCGCCGCGGCCGCATCCGTCGCCGCCGGCGCGCAGACCCAGCCCTTGGCCTCGCGCCGCCAGTGGCTCACTGCAAGACCTTCGACGAAATCCGGCATGGCGAGCGCGAACGTGCGGTCGGCGTTGAGCACGAAGGAGGCGCCGTCGAACACCAGCTCGTCCTGGCCGCCGACCTGGTTGACGTAAACCAGCGGTAGGCCGGTCTCGACGACGCGCGCGGCCGCGAGGTTGAGGCGGACATCCTTCTTGCCGGCGTCGAACGGTGAGCCGTTCGGGATCACCAGCATCTCGGCGCCGGTCTCGGCGAGGCATTCGGCGACGTCGGGGAACCACATGTCCTCGCAGATCATCAGCCCGAGCCGCACGCCGCGGAAGGTCACCGGCCCCGGCAGCGGGCCGGCGGCGAACACCCGCTTCTCGTCGAAAACGCCGTAGTTCGGCAACTCGTGCTTCAAGCGGATGGCGGCGATCTTGCCTGCGTCGATCAGGAAGGCGGCGTTATAGAGCTTGTCCTTCTCGACCCAGGGCGCGCCGACGATGAGGCCGGGACGGCCCGGGCCGCTTTCCGCCGCCAGCGCCTCGACCGCGGCGCGGGCCTCGGCCTGAAAGCGCGGCCGCAGCACCAGGTCCTCCGGCGGATAGCCGCAGACCGCAAGCTCGCTGAACAGAACGAGATCGGCGCCGAGCGCCGCCGCCTCGTCCCATTTGGCGCGAATCAGCCTGAGATTCCCCGCAATGTCGCCGACGGTGAAGTTGACCTGCGCCAGCGCGATGGAAAGACGATCTGTCATGCCCGTTACTTACC
>JAJYTL010000158.1 GCA_021793055.1 Pseudomonadota bacterium | reverse complement strand
ATCAGCCGCGACCAGAGCGCGCGCGGAAAGGCATCGAGCGCCGGCACGCCGGCCTGGAACGGCACTGGGCGCGGGCCGAAGGGGGAAGACCGGACTGCATCGCCCGATGCCGTCGCGGCCGCGCCATCCCGCGCTCGCACGATGTCGCCCGCGCCGGCTTTCAAGCGCCGCCGCGCCTGCGGCCCAAGCGCCCGGGCGAGCTCCGGGTTCACCGCGGTGCCGGCTTGGCCGCGGCTGACGATATAGCCCTCGCCCGCGAGCCAGTCGTAGGCCGCCTTGACCGTGCCGCGCGCGACCCCGATCTCGCCCGCGAGCCCGGCCCAGGACGGCAGGTGGGCGCCGGGCGGCAGATGGCCGGCCAGAATCGCCGCCCGGACGCGCTCGTAGATCTGACGATAGATCGGCGCTGCCGCGCCCGGATCGATCGCCAGGCGGAACGCCGCCGGGATGACATCGCGCGTTGTCATGGTATAGGCATTATTCCAAATCTTGGGGCTTTATCCTATCCCATAAGGCAACCATTCTCGACCCGACGCCGCCGGCGTGCGCCGCGCCGGCTGGCGGCCCTTCGTCACCGTGGAGATTGCTATGGAAAGTCGATTGAACCCCTATGAAATCGCGCCCGAGGGCTATCGCGCAATGTCCGGCCTGCAGCAGTACGTGAACCGCAGCGGCCTGGACCCGCGCCTTCTCGAGCTGGCGAAGCTGCGCGCCTCACAAATAAACGGCTGCGCCTATTGCATCGCGCTGCATGTCCGCGAGGCGCGCGCCTTGGGCGAGACCGACGAGCGCATGCACCTGCTAAGCGCCTGGCACGAGGCGCCCATCTTCACGCCGCGAGAACAGGCGGCGCTGGCCTGGACCGAGGCCCTGACCCGCGTCGCGGAGACGCAAGTGCCAAACGACGTCTACGAACGCGCACGCCATCACTTCAGCGACAAGGAGTTGGTCGACCTCTCCTTCGCCGTGGTCGCGATCAACAGCTGGAACCGGCTCAGCGTCGCCTTCCGCCGGCTGCCCGACACCGAGGCCCCGCGGGTCCCGTAAAAGCGGCGGCGCGTCGCGTCACGCCGCGATGAAATCAGGGATTGAAACTCTCCGGCGGCGTGTTGCCGGGTCCGATGCCCGGCGGCGGCAACGCCACCGTGGCGCCGGGCTCGGCGCCGCCCTCGAATATCTGCCGCAGAAATCCGGGAGCCAAGGCCGAGAGCGGGTTGACCGAGACCTGCGGATTCGAGAGCGGCCCGCTGACGCCATAGGCGAAGCCGATAATGCCGCCGCCCTTGCCGCCGACCAGTAGATCGCCGATCACCGGAATGTGACCAACCATGCTGTTGATCGTATAGGCCGGAATGATACTGCCCCTGAGCTTCAACGTCGCATCGGCGAGGCCGACGTCGCCGCTCGCGGTGATGCCGATGGCATCGCCCCACGCGCGGGCCTCGCCGATTTTCATCTCGGCGCCCTCCACATGCAGCGGAATCTCCGCGCCGGCAAAGGCGATGCCCTGGTCGCTCAGCAGGGCGGTGATACCTCCGAGCGAGGCCACGCTCAAGATGCGCGCCAAAACCGGCGCGTGTTGGATGCGGAAATCGGCAAGCCGCACCTCGCCATCGAGCGGCGACCCGAGCTTGGAATCGTCGTAGGTCGCAGTCAAATTAAGCTGTCCGCCGACCACGTTCGGCGACAGGCCGAGGCCGCCGATCACGGCGCCGGCGTCGCCAGAGGTCACGGTGAGGAGGCGCTTGTCCGCCTTGCGGGCAATGGCCATGCGAAAGGGCTTCGCGTCGGCAAAACTACCTGCGACGTCGAGCGTTCGCCACTGCCCGTCGCGCCGCGACCCGTTCGCCACGAGATCGGACAGGGTCTCGCCATGGCCGAGCACCAGGCGATCGAAACGGGCCGAGAAGTCGAGCGGCGGCGCCCCGGTCTCGGGCTTGAAGAGATCGCTGAGATAAGGCGCGAAATCGAAGCTCTCGCCGCTCGCCGCCACCCGGTAGCCGCCGCCGGGCAGGCTGGTGACGGTGGCGCTATAGTCATTGTCGCCATAGCGGACGTCCGCGAGATCGAGGCGCTGCAGCGCGCCCTTGTCGATCGTCGCCCGGCCTTGCGCCAAGAAATTCTTCGCGCTGAAGGCGAAGCGATCGACCTTCACCGGCCCCGCCGGCGGCACGGTCAGCCGGACGCGCAAGTTCGCGGCCTCGCCGACGGGCTTCCGCCAGTGCAGCGCCGGCAGCGAGACCACCGCCTGATCAAGGCCGAAGCGGCCCTCGATCTCGGAGCTGTTCTTCCGCGAACGGTAGATGACGATCGTCGAATCCACTGCCCCCTGCACGTACGGCACGGTGTCGAAGAATAGCATCTTCCGCGCCTTGTCGCCGAAGACGCCGGTCAAAACGTAACGGCTCTCGTAACGGCTCTTGTCGGAGAACTCCCGCTGCCAGGTCAGGGTCACCGGCACGCCGTCAAGCGCCGCCGTGCCATTCACCTCAAGCCGATCATTGTCGACTTTCAGAAACAGGTGGCCGTCGTTCAGCCGATATCGATCGAGAATCTTCGGCAGGGTGAACTGCTGCAGATTGGCGGCGGCGATGACCTTGAGATCGGCGATCGGCAGGTGCTTCTTCACCGGAAAGTTGAAACGCACACGAACCGCCGTCGTTCCATCCACCTTGTCCGCCGGAACCTTCAGCTTGCTCGCAAAGCCAAGCGGCGGGTGATCGAGCAATTCGAGCGCGGCGCGCGCCGGCCCGCGCACGACGAACTCGGTCACCGCCTGGGTATCCTTGATGTTGATCCCGGAGAGGTGCATGTGCCCATCGCTCACGAAAAGCGGGCCCACCCGGCCGCGGTCCAAGATGACATCGAAGGTCGCGGCGTCAAGGTGCGCCGAGCCGACGCAGCCGGTGAGCGGTGGCAGCGGATGGAGATATTGCGCGGTGGCGTTATTGAAGCGGAAGGAGAGATCGACCGCGTTTGCCGGAATCGTCGTCGGATCCGCCATGGCGCCGGGCGCGAGATCGACCCGGAAAACGCCATCGGTGGCGTCACCGGCCAGCAGATTTTCCGTCATCCATTTGCGCACGTCCGACGCGAGTCCGAGCGGCCAGAAACGTGGCAGGTCAGCCAGAGCGATATCGCCGAAGCCACCCGTCAGCGCGATACCGATTCCAGCGTCGGCGAAAGTCAGATCGCCGGCAACCGATATCCCCGTCGCGCCCGCGACATCGAGCTCGGCCTTGGCGATGTGCAAGCGGCTGAAATCGGCGGCGACGCTGCCGGCAACCCGCACGTCCGCAACCTTGACCGGCGGCTGGGCGACGCCCGGCCAGGATAACGTGCCGTCATTCGACTGCAATGAGAATTGCGCCGCCGAGGGCCGGCCGTCGCGATCGACGCTGAATTCGAGATCGCCGGAGAGCGGCACGTCGACCTCGGCCAGATCGGCGAGGCGGGGCGACAGCGGCGCCAGCGCCGCAACCGGCAAATCTGCGACCGTCGCCCTAACGTCGGCGCGGCCGGCAGACGGTCGGTACTGCGCCAGCGCGGCGAGGCGCACCTGATCCGATCCCAGGGCGACGACAAACGACAATCTGCCGAGAAGGCCCTCGTTCGCGAGGCGGCTCAAGACGACATTCACCCGCGACGCCTTCCACGTCATCCCGAGCGCCCGATCCTCCAGCGTCAGCTTGGCGCCAGCGATGCCGGCGCGCTTCAGATAACGAGCGATGCCGGTCGGCTTCTCGGCGCTGAATTCGGAGACCAGAAGGGCGACGAATTCGCCGATGTTGGATTTCTGCGAAGCTGACGTAGCGAGGTCGAGGCCAAGATCGACATGGCCGTCCTTATGGCGGATCAGATTGATCTCGCCGCCCTTCACCTCCAGGCGCCGCGGCGCGAAGACGCCGCGCCAGAGCGCCCAGCCGCTTGGCTGCAGATCGATCTCCGGCACCTTGAGCGCGACGGCACCGCCTTTGCGCCTCACTTCGACGCCCCGCGCCCGAAGATCGAGTGGGTTCTGCCATCCGCCCCACACCAGCTCGACGCTTTGAACCTTGGCGTCGAGGCCCGAATCCGCCGGCACCAGGGCCTGGGCCAAGGGGTGGATCAGAAAGGTCACCGGGATCGGGCCGTGGGCCAGCCGCAGGCCGAGCGCGACCACAAGAACGGCCGCGCCGGCGAGGGTCGCCGCCGCAAGGCGCAGCCAGAACTTGCCGATCCGTATGATCACGTCGCTCCCATGGCCGGACTTGACCGGCCGCAGCCGAACCCGCACTGTGCCGCAAACCACGGGGTTTCGGAATGGCGGATTTGGCTCTTTTTGCCGGCTTCGAGGCCCTGCCCCGGCCTTTCGACCCGGTGGCGGCGGCGGCGGGCCGTGAGCATTTCATGGCCGCCGCGGAAGACGCGGCGCTGTCCCGCTTCGCCCACCGCTTCGCGACCGCGCCAAAAGGCCGCGCGCTGCTCGATGCGCTGTTTGGCAACAGCCCCTATCTCGGCCAGATCCTGCTCAAGGAAATCGCCTTTCTCCGCGAGATGACGCGGCTCGGACCCGAGGCCGCGCTCGCGAAATTGATCGCCGATCTCGATCCACCGCCGATACCGGCCGAGACGGCGGCCTTGATGGCGCGCCTCCGGATCGCCAAGCAGCGGCTCGCCCTTCTCGTCGCCATCATGGACATTGCCGGCGCCTGGCCGCTTGCCAAGATCACCGGCACCTTGAGCGAATTCGCCGAGGCGGCGCTCGGCGCCACGCTCCGCCATCTCCTTCGCCAAGGCCAAGGCGCCGGCGAGATCGCCGTCGCCGACGCCGCGCATCCCGACGCCCACTGCGGCTTCACCGTGCTTGGCATGGGCAAACTCGGCGCCCACGAGCTCAACTACTCGAGCGACATCGACATCATCTTTCTTTACGACCCGGAGCGCCTCGGCTACCGCGGCGGCCGCAGCGTCAGCGATTATGCCGTTCGGCTCGCCAAGGACATCGTCCACGTGCTGCAGGCGCCGACTGCCGAAGGCTACGTCTTCCGCACCGATCTTCGCCTTCGTCCCGACCCCGGCGCGACGCCCGCCGCGATCTCGACGGCGGCGGCTGAGCACTACTACGAGAGCCTGGGGCGGACATGGGAACGCGCGGCGATGATCAAGGCGCGTCCCGTCGCCGGCGATATCGCGCTCGGCAAGACCTTCCTCGAGAGGATCAAACCTTTCGTCTGGCGGCGCAATCTCGACTTTGCCGCGATCGAGGACGTCCACGCCGTCAAGCGTCAAATCCACGACACCAAGGGCCACCGGCACATCGCCATCGCCGGGCACGACATCAAGGTCGGCCGCGGCGGCATCCGCGAGATCGAGTTCTTCATCCAGACTCAGCAGCTGATTATCGGCGGCCGCGAGCCGCGGCTGCGGCAGAGCGACACCTGCGGCGCGCTTCGCGCCTTCGCCGATGCGGGACGGCTGTCGTCCCCGGTGGCGCGGAAAATGATTGCCGCCTACGACTTCCTGCGTCGGCTCGAGCACCGGCTGCAGATGATCGCCGACGAACAGACCCATCGCATGCCGGCCGACGAGGCCGGAATCGCCCATGTCGCGACCTTCTTGGGCTACGCCAAGCCGGATGCGTTCCGCCGCGAGCTGATGGCGGTACTGTCGGGTGTGCAAAAGCATTACGACGCGCTGTTCGAGCCGAGCGCGCCCGCCGCATCTGAATCGCGTCTCGTCTTCGGCGACGTCGACAGCGATCCGGCCACGATCGCGGCGCTCGGCCAACTTGGCTTCGCCGCGCCCGAACAGGTCGCGAGCCGGGTCCGGGTCTGGCACCACGGGCTTTATCGCGCGAGCCGCTCGGAGCGTGCCCGGAATCTCCTGATCGGCCTGACGCCGAATCTTCTGGCCGCGCTCGGCAAAACCGCCAACCCAGATTTCGCCTTTGCCAAGCTCGACGAATTTCTCGGCAAGCTGCCGGCCGGCGTGCAGCTTTTCGCGCTGTTCCAGGCCAATCCGAAACTGCTCGATCTCGCCGCCGAGATCATGGGCTCGGCGCCCGGCTTGGCCGAGCGGCTGACGCGCGATCCGAGCCTCTTCGACCAAGTTCTCGAGACCGACTTCTATCGTCCGCTGCCCGGGCTTTCGCGCCTGAAGGCGCTGCTTTCCGGCGAGCTCACCGAGGCGGCGACCTTCGAGGACGTGCTCGATATCGCGCGGCGCTTCGTCAACCGGCTGAAGTTCCGCGTCGGCGTCCAGATGTTGCAGGCGGTGATCGGCCCGCTGGCCGCGGGCCGCGCCTTGACCGACATCGCGGAAGCCGCGCTGGTTGCTCTTCTGCCCCGCGTTCAGGCCGTCTTCGCCGAAAGCCACGGCGAGATCGCCGGCGGCGAATTCGCGGTCATCGGCATGGGAACCTTGGGCGCCCGGGAGATGACCTTCCGCTCCGATCTCGATCTCATCCTGATCTACGACCACCCGCCCGACGCGCCGCCGACCAAGGGCCGCTATCCTCTGGCGCCCAGCCAGTATTATACCCGGCTCAGCCAACGGCTGATCGGCGCGCTCACCGCGCCGACCGCGGAAGGCGAACTCTATGCCGTCGACATGCGCTTGCGGCCATCCGGCAACGCGGGGCCGGTCGCCGTGCACCGCGAGACTTTCCGGCGCTATCAACGCGATCAGGCCTGGACCTTCGAGCATATGGCGCTGACGCGGGCGCGGGTGATCGCCGGCCCGGCGCCGCTGACCCGCCGGCTTCGCGCCATCATGACGCGGACCTTGCGGGTGCCGCGCAAACCCGAAAAACTCGCGGCGGACGTCATCGACATGCGCGCGCGAATCGCTGCGCAATACCGCACGCGCGATTCGTGGGCGGTGAAATATGTCCGCGGCGGCATGGTGGATCTCGACTTCATCGCGCAATATCTGCTGCTTCGCCACGCCGCGGCGCAGCCGCGGATTCTCGCCAACAACAGCGGCGACGCGCTCCGGCGCCTCGCCACGGCGGGCGTTCTGTCCGCCGCCGAGGCCGACCGGCTCGGGCACGCCTATCGCCTGCTTTATAGCGTCCATGCCGGCCTGCGGCTCTGCACCGGAGAAAGCGGCGCGCCCGACGCCATCCCGGAGGGCTTGCAGATGGTGCTCGCCAAAGTGACCGGCGCGAAGAGTTTTTCGGCGCTCGCGGCCGCGCTGCGGCGGACGGAGGCGGACGTGTTGGCGCGTTTCAAGACAATGATCAAGGTTCCCAAACGCGCAAAGACGCGGCAATCTGCATAAGCGTTAGCGACGATAAGAGAGGACGACATGGCCAAGGAATTGCGCATCGGCGATCGCGCACCCGATTTCACCCTTCCCGGCGACGCCGACCAGACGATCGCGCTGAAGGACTATCGCGGCAAGATCGTCGTGCTCTATTTCTATCCCAAGGACGACACCTCGGGCTGCACCAAGGAGGCCATCGGCTTCACCGAGAACCTGCGCGCCTTCACCAAGCTCGGCGCCGCCGTGATCGGCTGCTCGAAGGACAACGTCGCCACGCAC
>JAJYTL010000157.1 GCA_021793055.1 Pseudomonadota bacterium | reverse complement strand
ATCTTTCGGTGTCCGTCGCGGTCAGAGTGACGATGCCGGCGTTGTAGCCGCCGTTGGCATCGGCGCGCAACGCGCCATCGATGGTGATGTTCGGCGCCGTCAGCGTGATATTGCCGGAATTGCCGGTCGAGACGCCGGTATCGGCGTTGCCGCCCGACGCCACCATGCGGGTATTGATCTCGTAGCCCGCCGCCACGGTGATGCTGTTGCTCGCGGTATAGGTCACGTCGCTGCCGGCGGTATAAATCGAGCCGGAAACCTGGTCAGCCCCGCCCGAGTTCGCCGCCAGGCCGATGTAGAGATTGGTCGGATCGAACAGCACGCTGCCGGCTTCGCCCTCGGGCGAGGAGGCGTCGAAGACGCCGCCCGAGATGATCGCCATTTGCCGGGCACTCGCCTCGATCGTGCCGCCGGCGCCGAACCCAGACCCCTTGGCCAGGAACGTCGCCCCGGACGCCACGGTCAGATTCCGCCCGGCATAGACCCGCACATGGCCGCCTGCGGCCGAGCCGCTCAAAGCCGAAGCCGAAAGCACGGCCCCGGTCGCGACCCCGATATCGCCACCGGCCTCGATCTGCACCACGCCCGCGGCGCCGCTCGCCGAGGCGTCCGCCGTCACCGTCCCGTCGACCGTGGCGTTGCCGGCGGCGACGACCTCAATCACGCCGCCCTTCGACACCATCGCCGTGCCGGATTGCAGGCCCGCCGCGTTCACGCTCTTGCTGAACAGAAGCTTCTGCGCCGTCGCCGCCTGCGACACGGTGATCGCGCCGCTGACCGAGGCGCTCGCCGCCAGAACGCGCACCGCGTCCTTGGCATTGATCTTGCCCGCGATCGTGACCACGCCATCCGGCGACAACGGAATGTTGCCGCTGAGCAGGTCCGACACCGCCGCCTGGTTCACCGCCCCGTCGGGACCGATGACACTGTCGAGGAAAGCCGCCGTCGGCGTCGACACGGCAAGGCTGCCGACGTTCACCACGCCGCTCTTGCCCACCACCATGCCGTAGGGATCGGCGAAGTAAACGTTGCCGCCGATGGCGCCGTCCTTGTAGCTGTTGAGGACGCCGTTGATCTCAACCGGACTCGCATGCACCAGGTTGATCAGGTTGCCCGCCGCGCTCGGAACCTTCAGGTTGACCGTATTCCCCTGGCCCACCGTGAAGGTGTTGAACGAGTTGAAGGCGTTGCCGCCGGAAATCGTCTTGGTCGTGATGTTGGTGACGCTGCCCGCGGTCGAGACCTGCGTCAGCGTCCGCCCATCGACGGTGATGTTGTTCTTGCCGATCCCGCCGGAGGCCGGAGAGGTTGCCGCCAGGGCCTGCGCCAAGGCGCCACCCGGTGCCATCAATGCCACGGCCGCGCACCCGGCCATGAGACCCATGCGCCGCTTGTTCCAGGTAGACATGGCCACCTCCCCCTCCATTTGGCTGCGAAACTCTGCCGGCTCCGCAACCGTTCCGGGCTCTAACGACAGCCCTGCCCCATCTCACCCCGTCCGAGCCGAAGCCGCCGGATAGGGTAAAAAAATGATTACTTTGTAGCTAAAAATGGCGCGTTTCGGCCTGCGCCGGCAAGGTTTTTTTTATTAAATCTTAACGTAAACAGAATTAACTATAGAAACCTGCGGAATTCCCGCACACGCCACAAGCGATGGCGCGCCAGCAAGGTCTTGCGAGGCAATGTGTGCGGTGCAGCAACCGCTAAACGGCGCCGCCCGCGAGCCGCCACATGTAAAGCGCGAGGATCGAGCGGTAAGGCGCGAACGCCGCCGCCGCCCGGGCTGGCTTTCGCCGTCCGATGTAACGGCGAAACGCCCGCTGCACCGCGAGATCGCCTTCGGGCCAGGTATCGAGCTCGCGAAAATAGAAGATCGAGAGCATGTCGCAGGTCCATTGCCCGACGCCCCAAATCCGCATCAGATGGACCGTGCGGCACTCAGGTTCCAAGGCCACGAGCCGCTCGCGGCTAAGATCGCCGGCGGCGTCGGCCGCCCCGATTCCGATCAGCGCCTTGACCTTCGGCCCCGAGGCGCCGCAGCTTTTCAGGGTTGCCGCGTGGGCCTCGGCGAAGAGGCCGGCGAGCGGCACCGCCGTTTCCGCCGCCGCGCGCTCGATTCGGCCCCAGATGGTCCGCGCTGCCGCCGCTGAGACTTGTTGGCCAATCACGGCACGACCGAGAAAGGCGGCGACGCCATGGTCTTCGCGCTCGGGAAACCACACCGGCCCCAGCGCCGCGAGATCGTCCCGCAACGGCGCCGACAGGCGCGCCGCAGTTTCGAG
Organism: Pseudomonadota bacterium; assembly: GCA_021793055.1. Classification (GTDB taxonomy): domain Bacteria; phylum Pseudomonadota; class Alphaproteobacteria; order Ferrovibrionales; family Ferrovibrionaceae; genus JAJYTL01. The sequence goes on along the minus strand of JAJYTL010000157.1, from coordinate 5,247 downwards.
AAAATGGCCGTGAAGGTCGAGCTTTGCCATGGTTTTTCGCGTGACCGGAGACGGAGGGGAGCACGGGCGCCGACGCAACGCCCAACCGACCAAACGCAACGCCCAACCGACCAAACGCTACGCCGAACAGCAAGTCGCCGCCAAGGCCCTTCCCGGGGTCCGCGTCGATGCGGCAATGTAGAGCGTTGGAACGGATCGGACTTTACGGAACCGAAGCCTTCCTCTAGTGCTGTTGGCGGTGATCGGCGCGTGCCGCGCCGCAACCCACCGATCCGGCAATTCAGGGAGACCGGCCATGGCGACCGACACGCCGCAACTGACCGTCCGCCTCAACCCGCGCGACAATGTCGTGATCGCCCGTGTCGATATCCTGGCCGGAACCGAGATCGCCGGCGAGGGCGTGACCGCGAAAACCCGCATCCGCGCCGGCCACAAGATCGCGACGGCGGCCGTCGCCCGGGGCGAGCCGGTCTTGCGCTACGGCCAGATCATCGGCTTCGCGTCGCAGCCGATCGCTTCCGGCGACCATGTCCACGTGGACAATCTGGCGATGGGCGATTTCAACCGCGACTACGCCTTCTGCGAGGGCGCGCACACGACCGAATACGTCGCTGAGCCCGCCACCTTCGAGGGCTATCTGCGCCCCGACGGCCGGGTCGGCACGCGAAACTATGTCGCGGTGATTTCCAGCGTGAACTGCTCGGCGACGGTCGCGCGCCATGTCGCCGATTCCTTCCGCTTCTCCGACGATCTCGCGGCCCATCCCAATGTCGACGGCGTCGTCGCCATCACCCACGGCCTCGGCTGCGGCATGGCGGACAAGGGCCTCGGCTTCGATCTTCTGCGCCGCGTCCTGACCGGCTACGCGCGGCACGCCAATTTCGGCGCCGTGGTGATGATCGGACTCGGCTGCGAGGTCATGCAGCTCGGCACGCTGCTCGGCCAAAGCGGCCTGCAAACCGGCCCCGCTCTCGCGGCGATGACCATCCAATCGACCGGCGGCACGCGCAAGACGATCGATCGCGCGGTCGGCGCGATCCGCGACATGCTGCCGGATGTCAACCGCCAAAGCCGCCAGACCGTCGCCGCCTCCGAGCTCTGCCTTGCGCTTCAATGCGGCGGTTCCGACGGCTATTCCGGAATCACCGCCAACCCCGCGCTCGGCCTTGCCGTCGACCGGCTGGTCGCCCATGGCGGCGGCGCCGTGCTTTCGGAAACGCCGGAAATCTATGGCGCCGAGCACCTCCTTACGCGGCGTGCGGCAAACCGCGAGATCGGCGAGAAGCTGATCGCCCGCATCCGCTGGTGGGAGGAATACACCCGGCGCCAGGGCGGCGAGATGAACAACAACCCCTCGCCCGGCAACAAGGCCGGCGGCATCACCACCATCATGGAAAAATCGCTCGGCGCGGTGGCCAAGGGCGGCAGTACCAATCTCGCTGCCGTCTACGAATACGCCGAGCCGATCACCGCCAAGGGATTCGTCTTCATGGACAGCCCGGGCTACGACCCGGTCTCGGCAACCGGCCAAGTGGCCGGCGGCGCCAACATGCTGTGCTTCACCACCGGCCGCGGCTCGGCCTTCGGCTGCAAGCCGGTGCCGAGCATCAAGCTCGCCACCAACACGCCGCTCTACAACCATCAGACCGAAGACATGGACGTGAATTGCGGCGAGATCGTCACCGGCGGCGAGACGCTGGAGCAATGTGGCCAGCGCATTTTCGACAAGATTCTTCGCGTCGCCTCGGGCGAGCGCTCGAAAAGCGAGGAGTTCGGCTACGGCGACAACGAATTCGTGCCCTGGCAGCTCGGCGCCACGATGTAGCGACACGGGGCGACGCGAGGTCCCGCGCAGGCCGCGGTGAAGCCACGCCTGCGCGCCCGCCGGGGCGAGCGCCGGGGGGGCGAGGGTCCGGCGCGCTATCGACCGTGCGTGTCGCTCTCCCGCGGCCGCCAGCGCAACAGCCGCGCCTCGACGCGATCGAGGATCGAGCCGAGCGCCACCACCACGACCATGAGAACGAAGATTCCTGCCATCGTCCCCGCCGTATCGAGGACGCTTGTGGTTTCCATGATGCGGTAGCCGAGACCGGCGGTCGAAGCGATGAACTCCGCGACCACGGCGCCGACCAGGGCCTGCGGAATGGCGATGCGAAGTCCGGCGATGATCCACGGACTGGCGTCCGGAATCGTGACGTGCCAAAACAGCCGCCAGCGCGACGCACCGAGCACTTTCGCGACGTTGCGAAGATCGAGGCTCGTCGCCCGCACGCCTTCGTAGGTGTTGAAGAAGACCAGCAGCGCGGTCACCATCGCCGCCATCATCACCTTGGATTCGATGGCGATGCCGAACCAGAGCACGAAGATCGGCGCGAGTGCGATGCGCGGAATGCCGTAGACCGCGAGGATATAGGGCTTCAGCACGTCCGCGACGCGCTCGCTCTGGCCCAATGCCAGCGCCAAGACAAGGCCGATCGCGGCGCCGATCACGTAGCCGTAGATGGTCTCCTGAAAGGTAATCAGGAGATCGCTCTCAAGCACGCCGGAGCGCAGCGAATGCCAAAGCGAGATGCCGATGCGAACCGGCGTCGACAGCCAGAACGGGTCGATCAAGGGACCCGACACGGCTTGCCATATGCCGAGAATGACGACCGCGACGGCCATCCGCCACAGGATGAGGGCGCGCTTGCTCATGCCACGCTCTCCTTCATCTCGTCGGCCAGGTGCGCCCAGATGTGATCGTAGACGCGGCGGAAGGCGGGATCGGTGTGGATGGTGAAAATGTCGCGCGGCCGCGGCAAGGGCACGGGCACCACCTCGCGCACGCGCCCCGGCCGGGCGCTCATCACCACCACGCGGTCGCCCAAGGCCACCGCCTCCGTCAGATCGTGGGTGATGAAGATCAGCGTCGTGGTTGGCCGCGCGCCCCATAATTTCAACAGCATGTCCTGAAGCTGCAGCCGGGTCTGCGCGTCGAGCGGGCCGAACGGCTCGTCGAGAAGGATCACCTTGGGATCGTAGGCCAGCGTCCGCACAATATTGACGCGCTGGCGCATGCCGCCGGAAAGCTGGTGGCGGTAATGGCCGGCAAAACCCTTGAGGCCGACGCGGTCCAGAAGCTCGAGCGCCTTCGCCTCCTGCTGCTTGCGGTCGCCGATCCCGCGCATCTCAAGCCCGAAGGTGACGTTGCGAAGCACCGTGCGCCACGGAAACAAATTGTCCGCCTGCGTGACATAGCCGATGTCGCGGTTGATGCCGCGGCTCGGCGTGCCGCGATAGAAATATTCGCCGGAAGAAGGCTGCAGCAAGCCGACGACGATATTGAGCAGCGTCGACTTGCCACATCCCGAGGGACCGACGACGGTGACGAACTCGCCCTCGTTGATATCGAGGTCTAGGCGTTCAAGCGCCACCGTCTCGCCATGGGGGCTGCGAAATGCGCGCCGCAGCCCCCGCAACGAAATAATACTCTTGGTTTCGGACATTACGTTGCGAAGACCTACTTTGCCAGGAACTGAGGATCGAAGGTCTTGTACAACGCCTCGGCCGAGACGCCTCGGCCGTCGAAGCGAACGGTGTTCTCCGCCATCTTCAACGTGACGCGGCCGGTCGGGTTCATTACCTCTTTGGCCGCCTTGATCGCGACTAGCAGCGTCTGCGGATCGACCTTGCCGTATTTCGGGGCGATGACCTTGGCGATCTCAGCCGGCGACCTGGTGATGATGTCATGCACCGCATGCTGCAAGGCGGCAACCATCGCGCGCACCAGCTGGGGCTTGGTTTTGACTTCCCGCGGCGTCGTGATCAGGCTCGACATCAGGAAGGGATTGATCGCCGGATCCTGGCCCGCCGGATTGTCCAGCCACTGCACCGCGAGTCCCTTTTGCACGCTGTAGCGGTCATAGGGAATCGAGATCGCGTAGCCGTCGATTTCGTGACGCTCAAGCGCCGCGATCAGGGACAGCGGGCCGCCGATGGCGACGATTTTCACCTGGTTCGGCTTGAGGCCGCCGATTCGCATCAATTGGCGGATCTGCTTGTCGGTGAGAGACCCCGGCCGGGTCATGCCGATCGTCAGGCCCTTGAGCGCCGCGGCGCGCTTTACCAGCGGCGCGTCGGGGCTCACGCCGGTGCGGGCCGCCGCCGCCTTGCTCAGCACCACGCCGATGGTGCTGCGGTCTTCCATGTTGAAGACATTGACCAGCTTGCGTTTGGCGATCAGCGCATTGATCTCGTACACGCCGACGCCGAAGTTGAAGTCGACGTTGCCGGAAACCAGCGCCGCCATGTCGGGTCCGCCGCCGCGGGTCGCGATCTGCTCGACGTTCAGGCCCTCGGCCTTGAAATAGCCAGCCTCCTCGGCGTAGTCGGCGGGCAAGAAGGAAAAGCTCGCCACCGCCTGGGTTACTTTGACTGTTTTCAGCCCCGCCGCATGGGCAACAGGCGCCGTCAGCGCCAAGGCGAGCGCTGCTACCAAAACCCGTTTCATTCGTTCCTCCCGTACTAGCCGATCGACCTTGCCGGCGGTCGGCGATTCTACTCCCGCCCAGGCGCCGCGCCCGGACACAGCCTCTTATATCCCTAAGATATCACGCTCGTCGATATCCCATGATCGACCTGCGTCGCTACGGCACCAGCGCTCCCTGATCCTGAACCGCCTCGCCGTTTCGCAGGTGAGTCCGCGACACCTCCGTGGCATCGGCTAAAATATCACTTTGAGCGACACCTCGCGTCGCCGCCGGCGCTGTGTTAGCGTCTTGCGACTCGGTTTCCGGGCCTAGATTCGGTCGGTTTCACGGCGGGGCGCAAGAGGGGATTATGGGACGGTTGGCAATTTCTCTGGCCTGCACGGTTTCCGATCGCACGCGCCCGATCCTGGACGGGCGCGTCGCGGTCGAAGGCTGCGACGTGACCGGCTTGCCGGGCGAACCTGAGGATATTTTCTTCCGCGCCCTTCGCCATGGCGAGTTTGACGTGAGCGAGCTCTCCTTCAGCAGCTATTTGGTGGTGAGCAGCCGTGGCCAGAGCCCGTATATCGGCGTGCCGGTTTTTCTCTCGCGCGCCTTCCGCCATTCGGCGATCTATATCCGCACCGACCGCGGCATCGAGACGCCGCAAGACCTCAAAGGCCGCCTGGTCGGAACGCCGGAGTTCCAGCAGACCGCGGCGCTTTGGGTGCGCGGCATCCTGGCCGATGAATATGGCGTCAAGGCTTCCGATATCCGCTGGCGCCACGGCGGCCTGGGG
>JAJYTL010000156.1 GCA_021793055.1 Pseudomonadota bacterium | reverse complement strand
CATCACCACCGACGTGGAGAATTTCCCGGGCTTCCCCGAGGCCGTGCAGGGACCCTGGCTGATGGAGCAGATGGAGGCGCAGGCCGCCCATGTCGGCGCGCGCTTCGTCGACGACCTCGTCGTCTCCAGCGACTTGACGCGCCGTCCCTTCACGCTGCACGGCGATTCGGGCAGCGTCTATACCGCGGACGCGCTGATCATCGCAACCGGAGCCGAGGCCAAATGGCTCGGCCTGCCGTCGGAGCAGAAATACCGCGGCGCCGGCGTTTCCGCCTGCGCCACCTGCGACGGGTTCTTCTTCCGCGGCAAGCAAGTCGCGGTGGTCGGCGGCGGCAATACCGCGGCCGAAGAGGCGCTGTTCCTCACTCATCACGCGGCCAAGGTCACGCTCATTCACCGCCGCAACGCGCTCAAGGCGGAAAAAATCCTGCAGCAGCGCGTCGCGGCCGAGCCGAAGATATCGATCATCTGGGATCATGCGGTGGACGAAATCATCGGTGCCGGCACGCCGCCCGCCGTCACCGCCCTCAAGCTGCGCCACGTCGGCACCGGTGCCACGCGCGAGATCCAGGTGGACGGGCTCTTCGTCGCCATCGGCCACAAGCCGAACAGCGCCCCCTTCCAGGGCCAGATCGAGACCGACGCCGAGGGCTATATCAAGACCCGTCCCGGCACGACGCTCACCAATATCGCTGGCGTTTTCGCCTGCGGCGACGTGCAGGACAAGATCTATCGCCAGGCGGTCACGGCGGCCGGCAGCGGCTGCATGGCCGCGCTCGACGCCGAAAAGTACCTCGGCCACCAGTCCGCCGCCGCGGCCGCCGAGTAGCCCGGCTTCAACCCCGCAACGCCCGCCAGGATAAGCGCCATGGATTGGGACAAGCTTCGCATCTTCCACGCCGTCGCGCAGGCCGGCAGCTTCACCCATGCCGGCGAAATCCTGAGCCTTAGCCAATCGGCGGTGAGCCGGCAGATCGGCGCCCTCGAAGGCGATCTGCAGACGCCGCTGTTCCACCGCCATGCCCGCGGCCTGATCCTCACCGAGCAGGGCGAGATGCTCTACCGCACCGCACGCGAGGTCTTCGCCAAGCTGGCGATGACCGAATCGGCGCTGGCCGACAGCAAGGACCGGCCGCGCGGCGAGCTCAAGGTCACCACCACCGTCGCCTTCGGTTCCACCTGGGTGGCGCCCCGGGTGCGCGAGTTCATCGAACTCTACCCCGAGATCACGCTGACCCTGATCCTCAGCGACCATGAGCTCGACCTCGCGATGCGCGAGGCCGACGTCGCGCTGCGCATGCGCCAACCGGTACAGCCCGACCTGATCGCGCGGAAGCTGCTGACGGTGCATTACCACATCTACGCCTCGACCGATTACCTGAAGCGCTTCGGCACGCCGAGCTCGCTCGCCGAACTCGACAAGCATCGCCTGATCACCTACGGCGAGGAGGCGCCGCCGCCCTTGAGCGACGTCAACTGGATGATGTCCATGGGCATGCCGCAGACCGCGGTGCGCCAAGCACAATTCAAGGTCAACAACATCTACGCCATCATGGCGGCAGCGCGCAGCGGGCTCGGCATCGCCGCCCTGCCCGATTACATCGCCGAGGGCAAATCGGGGCTGGTGCGCATTCTGTCCGAGGTCGAGGGGCCGCGTTTCGACAGCTATTTCGTTTATCCCGAGGAATTGCGCCATTCGAAGCGCATCGCGGTTTTTCGCGACTTCCTGTTGCACAAGGTTGCGGAGTGGCACTTTTAGCGCGCAATGATTTTAGGTCGGATCGCCCCAAAATCATGTCTGTGCGCCGTTCCAACGGCCTAGAGCCTGATTGCGAAAAGTGGCCCGGCGTTTGGCCAAAATCAGGGCCGTGCGCTGGCCACGGCGGCCGCCCGCTTCCGGCCATGCAAAAACCGCATAGCCGCTTTGTGGACTTCCCGCTACCGCAGCGCACCACGGGGCAGTAAACAGGTCTCGCTCGGTCGTTAGTTGTTGTCTCGAGCGCGAGTTTCGGGTGCAACGCCCGAAAATCGAGGTTTTCCGCAGTTTTTTCGTTCGCGGAAAGCCTGTTTACGTCTCCCAGACGTGAAGCCTCCCTGTTAAACTTGCCGGGCCCAAAAGGCCCGGCAATTTTTTTGGCCGCCGGGAAAACGACAAATCCACGACACCGGCGGCGCGATGGGCGAAGCGGGAAAGGCGGGGGATGAGCGATTTTCGAGACAAGGGCGCGTGGTTTCCCATTTCGCTGTTCGCTCCCGGGCGGCGGCTCGCCCTGGTGTCGCTGCTGCTCTCGGCGGCGGCCGCGGCAATCCTCCTGGCGCGACCCGAGTTGCGCGTCGACCACGCGCCCTGGGCCGACCGCGTCGCCCTCGCCCTCGTCGTGGTCGGCATTATCGGCGGCTTCATCCATGGCATCGGCTTCGCGCCGGCGCGCCACCTCAGCCGCCTCGCGGCCGACCCGCGGTTTTCATGGCCGGCCATGGTCCTTGGCCTCGCTTGGCTGATCTGGCGCAATCACTGACAGCCCGGGACGAGCGGACCTTGGGACGGACCTTGGGACCAGCCGCCGAGGAGCGGGCCGGGCGGGCGGTTTCGCTCGCCCCCGGGCCGCGCTTCTGCTAGATTTCCGAATCGGTAGCTGGAGCAGGCTAAGCCGCGCCAAAGCCAGGATAAAAGGCCGCGCGGCCGTGCTCAGACCGGCCCCCGATGGCCCCCTTTAACGAGCAATCGCAAATACCCCATGAAGCTGACCATCGAACGTGCCGCCTTGCTGACCGCGCTCAGCCACGTGCAAAGCGTGGTCGAGCGGCGTAATACCATTCCCATTCTCTCGAACGTCCAGATCGAGGCCAATGCCCAGGGCATCAGCCTGACGGCAACCGATCTCGATCTCGCGGTGGTGGAACGGGTTGCCGCCAAGGTGGCGCAGGAAGGCACCACCACGGTGCCGGCCCACACTTTCTACGAAATCGTGCGCAAGCTGCCCGAGGGGGCGGAAATCCAGTGCGTCTATCCCTCGGGCGAACAACGGCTGAGCTTGAGCGCCGGGCGCTCGGAATTCTCGCTCGCCTGCCTCCCGAAGGAAGACTTTCCGGTGATGACGGCGGGCGATTTCAGCCACCATTTCTCAATCCCCGCAGCCGAGCTCCGGCGTCTGATCGACAAGACTCGATTCGCCATCTCGACCGAGGAAACCCGCTACTACCTGAATGGCATCTATCTCCATGCCGGCGAATCCGGCGGCATCAAGGTGCTGCGGGGGGTCGCCACCGACGGCCATCGCCTGGCGCGGGTCGAGATGCCGCTGCCCGACGGCGCCGCCGGCATTCCCGGCGCCATCGTGCCGCGCAAGACCGTGACGGAACTTCGCAAGCTGATCGACGGGGTCGACGACGACGTGCGCATCAGCCTGTCGGAAACCCGCATCCGCTTTACCGTCGGCGACGCGCTTCTAACCTCGAAGCTGATCGACGGCACCTTCCCCGATTACGAGCGCGTGATCCCGAGCGGCAACGACAAGCACATGGAAGTGGAAGGCAAGGCCTTCGCCGCCGCGGTAGACCGCGTCTCCACCATCGCGACCGAGAAGGGACGCGCCGTCAAGCTGGTCCTGGATCGCGACCGGCTGGTGCTCTCGGCGATGAGCCCGGAAAGCGGCAGCGCCACCGAGGAAGTGCCGGTGAGCTATAGCGACGGGCCCTTGGAAATCGGATTTAACTCCCGATATCTCATAGACATCACGACGCAAATCGAAGGCGAGAGCGCCCACTTCGCGATGAATGACGCGGCATCGCCGACCGTCGTGCGCGACGGCAACGACGATAGCGCGCTCTATGTGTTGATGCCGATGCGGGTTTGACCCGTGCCAGCCGTTTTCGCTCCGGGATTGGCCGGGAGCTGGACGGCCACCGCCGGAACCGGAATGACCGCAAGCGAAATCGCGCCGCCAGTCGCGGCAACTTGGCCGACGCCACTCGCCGTGCGCTGGCTGCGCTTGGATGAGTTCCGCAGCTATGCCGGCCTGACCGTCGAGATCGCGGAGGGGCCGGTGGTGTTGACCGGCCCGAACGGCGCCGGAAAGACCAATCTGCTCGAGGCGCTCTCCTTCCTCAGTCCGGGCCGCGGCTTGCGCCAGGCGAAGCTCGGCGAGGTGGCGCGTTGGCAAGGCTCCGGCGCTTGGGCCGTGGCAGCCCACCTCCAGACGGCGGAGGGCCTGCGCGAGGTCGGAACCGGCCTCGTGCCGGCGGGCGACGGAGACGGACGCGAACGGCGGGCGGTGAGGATCGACGGTGCCGCCGCCTCAGGCGCGGCAGAGCTTGCCGCGGTGAGCGGATTGCTCTGGCTGACGCCGGCCATGGATCGGCTGTTTATCGAAGCGCCGTCCGGGCGGCGGCGCTTTCTCGACCGTCTGGTCTTCGGCCTCGACCCCGAGCACGCGCGCCGGGTCAGCGGCTACGAAAAGGCCATGCGCGAACGGAGCCGGCTGTTGAAGGAAGGGCGCGCCGACCCGGCTTGGCTTGCCGTGATCGAGGACCGCATGGCCAAAAGCGGCACCGCGATCGCCAGCGCCCGGCGCCACGTCGCGGCGCGGCTGAGCGCGGTCTCGACGGCAAGCGAAGACCCCTTTCCCAAGGCCGGGATCAGCGTTGCCGGCCTGCTGGAGGAGTGGCTGGACGACGCTCCGGAAGCCATGGTGGAGGCGCGTTTCCGCGCCCGCCTCGGCGACAGCCGAGCCCGCGACGCCCAAGCCGGCGGCGCGCTCGAAGGCCCGCACCGCGCGGATCTCGCGGTGCGCCATTGGGCGTCCGGCGCCCCGGCCGAGCAATGCTCGACCGGCGAGCAGAAGGCGCTGCTGATCGCCATCGTGCTCGCCAACGCAAAACTCCAGGCGGCGGAACGGGGCGCGGTGCCGATCCTGCTGCTGGACGAGATCGCGGCCCATCTCGACGCCGACCGGCGGGCCTCCCTGTTCGACCGCGTGATCGAGCTCGGCGCCCAGGCCTGGATCACCGGCACCGATCCGGATCTCTTTGGCGAACTGCGGCATCGGGCGCAGTTTTTCGCCATCGGCGAAGGCCAGATTTCCGAGGCCGTGGCGGCCTGACCGGCGGCCCAGGCACCGGCGCGAGACGATGAAACAAAGCAGCTATCGAGGAACATGGCGTGACAATCGGTGAAACCAGCGGACGGCGGCAGGCAACGGCCGAGGAATACGGCGCCGACGCCATCACGGTCTTGCGCGGCCTCGACGCGGTGCGCCGGCGCCCCGGCATGTATATCGGCGACACCGAGGACGGTTCCGGCCTGCACCACATGCTTTACGAGGTGGTCGACAACGCCATCGACGAGGCCCTCGGCGGCTATTGCGACCACATCGAGGTGATGCTGAACGCGGACGGCTCGGCCACCGTCACCGACAACGGCCGCGGCATCCCGACCGACATCCACGAAGAGGAAGGGGTCTCGGCGGCGCAGGTCATCATGACCCAGCTCCACGCCGGCGGCAAATTCGACAAGAAGAGCTACAAGGTCTCGGGCGGGCTGCACGGCGTCGGCGTCTCGGTGGTGAACGCCCTCTCCTCCACGCTTGAACTGCGCATCTGGCGGAACGGCAACGAATATCTCATGCGCTTCCATGACGGCGAGCCGGAAGGCGATCTCGCGATCGTCGGCACGGCGCCGGCAGGCAAGAGCGGCACCGAAGTCACCTTCGCCCCCTCGCACCAGGTGTTCAGCCAGACCGAGTTCGATTTCGCGACGCTCGAGCATCGCCTGCGCGAACTGGCCTTCCTCAACCCCGGCCTCGCGATCTCGCTCGCCGACCTGCGCGGCGTCGAGCCGCATCGCGTCGACTTGCACTACGAAGGCGGCATCGAAGCCTTCGCGCAGCATCTCGACCGCAACAAGGTGCCGCTGCATCGGCCGCCGATCGCGATCAAGGGCGAGCGCGACGACATCGTCATCGAGGCGGCGCTGCAGTGGAACGACGGCTACCACGAGAACGTTCTCTGCTACACCAACAACATTCCGCAGCGCGACGGTGGCACCCATCTCGCCGGCTTCCGCGCCGCGCTGACACGAACCATCAACACCTACGCGACCGAGAGCGGCATCGCGCGGCGCGAGAAGGTACAACTCACCGGCGACGACGCCCGCGAGGGCCTGACCGCCGTGCTTTCGGTCAAGGTGCCGGATCCGAAGTTCTCGTCCCAGACCAAGGACAAGCTGGTGTCATCGGAAGTCCGCGCCGCGGTCGAGGGGCTGGTTGCGGATCAGCTCGCCGCCTGGTTCGAGGAACATCCGACGGAAGCCCGCACCATCATCGCCAAGGTGGTGGAGGCGGCGGCCGCCCGCGAGGCGGCGCGCAAGGCCCGCGAGCTGACGCGCCGCAAGGGCGTGCTCGACATCTCGCACCTGCCGGGCAAGCTCGCCGATTGCCAGGAGCGCGACCCGAGCAAGGCCGAGCTGTTCCTGGTCGAGGGCGATTCCGCCGGCGGCTCGGCCAAGCAGGGCCGCCACCGCGCCTCGCAGGCGGTGCTGCCGTTGCGCGGCAAGATTCTCAATGTCGAGCGCGCGCGCTTCGACAAGATGCTGTCGTCGAACGAGATCGGTACGCTGATCACGGCGCTCGGCACCGGCATCGGGCGCGAGGATTTCGATCTCGGCAAGATCCGCTACCACAAGATCATCATCATGACCGACGCCGACGTGGACGGCGCCCATATCCGCACACTTCTCCTGACTTTCTTCTATCGCCAGATGCGCGCGATCATCGACGCAGGTTATCTCTATATCGCGCAGCCGCCGCTCTACCGGGTGGAGCGCGGCAAGTCCGAGGTGTTTCTCAAGAACGACGCGGCGCTTGAGGAATATCTGATCAACTCCGCCCTGGAGAACGCGGTCATCGAGCTTGCCGACAAGAGCATGCGCGCCGGCGCCGACCTCCGGGCGCTGGTCGACGAGGCGCGGAGCGTGCGCGCCCTGGTGCAGAGTTTAGCGCGGCGCTATTCGCGGCCGATCGTTGAGCAGGCGGCGATCGCCGGCGCGCTCAACACGCAGGTGTTGGCCAACCCGGAAACCGCCACGACCGCGGCCGATTACGTGGCCCGGCGCCTCGACACCCTGGCGCCACCCTCCGAGCGCGGCTGGCACGGCGAACCGACGCCCGACGGCGGCCTGCATTTCCACCGCGAGGTTCATGGCGTCACCGAATCCCATGCCATAGACGGCCGCGCCATCCGCTCGGCCGAGGCGCGCAAGCTCGACCAGAGGGCCGCGGAGCTGGAGGCGGTCTATGGCCACCCGGCGGTGTTCCGGCGCAAGGAGACCGAGATCACGATCCACGGCCCCAACGATCTTCTCGACGCCGTGCTCGAAGCCGGCCGCAAGGGGCTGTCGATCCAGCGCTACAAGGGTCTCGGCGAGATGAACCCGGGGCAGCTCTGGGAAACCACGCTCGATCCGAACGCGCGCTCGCTCCTCCAGGTCAAGATCGCCCAAGCGGACGAGGCCGACGGAATCTTCGCCACCCTGAT
>JAJYTL010000155.1 GCA_021793055.1 Pseudomonadota bacterium | reverse complement strand
CGGGCTGAAATTGGCGGTAGCGGATATTCTCATTTTCGGCGGATCGGTGTTCATCGCCATGTCCAAGTTCGGGTTTGCACTCGCACTTGACGGCGAAGGGTCGCCGATCCGGCGCGAAAGAGATTTCGTGCTTAGCGCAAAATCGGCATCGCGGCAAATGCCGCTTCTTGCGCGCTTATGCGCGGCTGACGGCGTTTCTTGACGAAGGATATCAGCGATATTTTGGCGTTCCCGAAGACTCCGGGTCGCCTTCGGTTGACCCTTCGCGCCTGGGCCTCTAGGTTAGATCCGGAAAGGAGGGGCATAATGGAAAATGCGACCTACTCGGAGATCAACGAAGTCAAGGCAAGTTTCGACGACATCTACAGCGAGCCCGACCCCCGCTCTTATTTTCGAGTTCTCGGCGGTCTCGATTACACCATTCCCGATCTCGCGCGACCGATCTTTCAGCAGATCGTCAACGCGCGGGCGAAAAGTCAGGAGCGCCCGGTCACGGTTCTCGACCTCGGATGTTCTTATGGCATCAATGCGGCGCTGTTGCGCCTGCCGCTGAAGTTCGACACCTTGCGCCGCCGCTACATGATGCCGGAAATTCAGGCGTTGCCGTCGCCGAAGCTGCGCGGCATCGACCGACATTATTTCCGCGGTTGGCCGGCGCAGGACGATCTTGAAATCGTCGGGCTCGACGTTTCGAGCGAGGCGGTGAGTTACGCCGCCGATGTCGGCGTCCTCGATCGGGCGCTGTGCGAGGATATGGAGAACGGGAAACCCTCCGCGCAGGCGCGCCAGGCGCTTCGCAACGTCGACGTCATCATTTCCACCGGCTGCGTCGGTTACGTGACGGAGAAGACATTCGAGCGGATTCTCGAATGCAACGAAAATCCCGAGCCGCCGTGGATCGTCTCCTTTGTGTTGCGCATGTTCCCCTATGACGCCGTGACGCGGACGCTTGGCCGATTCGGATTGGAGACGGAAAAGTTCGAGGGCGCGACCTTCGTGCAGCGCCGCTTCTCGGACGCAAAGGAATTCGATCACACCTTGAAGACGCTGGAGCGTCTCGGCATCGATTCCGACGGCCACGAGGCCGAAGGCCTGTTTCACGCCGAGCTGTTCGTCTCGCGGCCCGGGAGCGCGGTCGAGCGTCAGCCGTTGGGCAGCCTGATCTCGATCGTGAGCGGCGGGCACCGGAGCTACGGCCGGCGCTATTACCGCATTCCCGGCGTCGGCAAGAAGCTGCTGCAGAACTAGCGCACGATGATCTTGGATCGGTCCGATCCAAGATCATGTCCGTGCGCTGTTCCGATAACGTGCAGCGTGATCTGGCGCGAAACGCGGGCTCGGCTTTTGGGTATCGTGCTCTAGCCGCCGCAAGCAGAAACCAAGACAGATGGGCGGCGCGGGCCTTCATGGCCCGTGCCGCCCATCTTTACGCCCTTCGTCGTCGGCGCCGCGGCTCGAAAACTTTTACCCTCCTGCCGGCCATCGTGTGGCGAGATGCCGAGTTGCGATACAATTCATGCGAGTGTATCGTCTGATAAATAACGGGGGGTTGCCAAATGTATAAAAGGGGGGGCGCGGTCGCGCTCGGTGGCTGCGCGGCGATCACGACGGGAACAAGCGAGCCGCTTTCTGTCGAGACGCTTGCTTCCACCGGCGAGGTGACGGGGGCGACGTGCAAGCTCGTCAACAGCAAGGGTGTTTGGTTCGTATCTTCGACGCCCGGTTCCGTGACGGTGCATAGCGCCTATGGGCCATTAGACGTGACGTGTAAAAAGGCGGGCCAGAAGCCCGGCCTTGCCACCGTCGATTCCGCCACCAAGGGAATGATTTCTGGCAACCTGCTTTTCGGCGGGTTGATCGGTGCCGCGATCGATGCGGGAACGGGCGTCGGGTACGACTATCCGGCCTTGATCCAGGTCTAGATGCGAAAAAGCACCGTCATCAAGCCGGTGCGGAAGCCGGCACCGAAGATGCAGAAATCGGCATTCCAGGATACGCCCGTCCCATAGCCGGCAACGGACGGCAGAACCGTCGCCGCGAGGTCTGTCGCCGCATCAGACCAGCTTGAAGGAATCGGTCATGACGCTGCCCGGCGAGAGCTTGAAGATTCCGTTCGCGCGCGCGACCGGCGTGCCATCGGCGGTCAGGATCGCCTGCGAGAAGACGAGGTTCCGAGTCGTGCGCAGCACTTCGACGCGGCCCTCGAGCCAGGTGCCAACCGGCGCCGGCGCGAGAAAGTCGCAGGTCAAGTTTACCGTCGGCAGAAATTGGTGCAGCTCGGCCTGAAAATTCGAGCCGATCGCCAGCACCATGTCGCAAATGGTGAGCAGCATGCCGCCGTGGCAGCGGTCCATCGGGTTGCAGTGGCGCGGCTCGATGCGGATGCCGATGATGAACTTCCCCTTATCGACCTTGGCGTAGAGTGGGCCGTTGACCTCGACGAACGGATTGCGGGCGAAGCTGATCTTGCGGAAGCCTTCCGGGATTTTCAGGGTCGGGGTCATCTCGTTCATAAGGGTCTCGTCGTCGTGGAGGAAAAGGGCAAGGGCGTGATCGCGGCTGCGCTCAGCCGCGCAGCCGGCCGCCGGTGGCCTTGGCGACGGCGGCGACGATCTGGCTCGCGACCGCCTCGATCTCGGGCTCGGTCAGGGTCTTGGTCTTCGGCGTCAGGCGAACCGAAAGCGCCACCGATTTCTGGCCCGGCTCGATGCCGGCCCCCTGATAGAGATCGAATACCGAGACCCGCGTGATCAGCTCGCGCGCCGCTTGGCGCACGGCGCGCACCAGGCGCTCGGCCGCGATCTCGCGATCGACGATAAAGGCGAAATCGCGGTCCACGGCGGGCAGCCGCGCCGCGCCCGAAGGCAGCCGCCCTGGCGCCGCCGATTTCGGCTTCGGCAGCCGGTCGAGGTAGATTTCGAAGGCGACAAGCGGGCCGCTGACGTCCAGCGTCTTGAGGATCGCAGGATGCACCTCGCCGAAGGCGGCGAGGGTGGTCTGCGGGCCAAGGTTCAAGACGCCGGAGCGGCCGGGATGATAATAGGCGGGCGCTGCCGCTGCGGTCTGGAGATTGTCTTCCGCGATGCCGAGGGCATTCAGCGCCGCCAAGGCATCGGCCTTGGCATCGAAGGCATCGACGGCGCGCGCGGGCGCCGCCCAATGGCGCGGCACCGCGAGGCCGCGGCGAATGCCGGCGGCGACCTCGCGCTGGCCCGCTATGGTGGTGTCGTGGTATTCGGCGCCGATCTCGAACAGACCGAGATCACCCATGCCATAGGCGGCGTTGCGCCCGGCTGCCGCGATCAGGTTGATCAGGAGCGAGGGCCGCATGGCGTCGAGATCGGCGGAAATCGGATTGACCAGCACAAGCTCCGGCGCGCCACCGCCGAAGGCTTTCGCCGTGGCGCTCGCGACGAAGGACCAGGTCACCGCCTCCATCAGGCCGTGCGCAGCGAGGGTGTGGCGCAGAAGCGCGACCCGCCGCGCTTCCGGCCCGATCGCCGGCCGCGTTACCACCGGGCGGTCGGGGAGCGCCACCGCGGCGATCTCGTCATAGCCGACGACGCGGGCGATTTCCTCCACCAGATCCGCCTTGCCCTCGACATCGGCGCGCCAGCTTGGCACCTCGACGACGAAATGTGCGCCCTTGGCTGCGACCTTGAAGCCGAGCGCCTCGAGGATCGCGCTCTGGCGCTCGGGCGCGACGTCGAGCCCGCCCAAGCAGCCGACATAGGCTGGGTCGAAATCGATTTGGCGCACCGCGCTCGGCGGTACCCCGGCGACCACGACCGCGCTCGGGCTGCCGCCGCAAAGCGCCTGGATCAGCCGGGTCGCGATCTCCATGCCTGGCGCAACGAAGGCGGGGTCGAGGCCGCGCTCGAAGCGATAGCGCGCGTCGCTCTCGATGCCGAGCTTGCGCCCGGTCTCCGCGGTGCGTCGCGGATCGAACAGTGCGGCCTCGACGAAAACATCCGTGGTGCCCTCGCCGACGCCGGTGCTCTCGCCGCCCATCACCCCGCCGAGGCTGATCGGGCCGCTATCGTCGGCGATCACGCAAACCGCATCGTCGAGCGCATAGCTCTTGCCGTCGAGCGCCTTCAGCGTCTCGCCGCTCCGGCTCAGGCGCACGGTCATGGCGCCCTTGACGTGGCCGGCGTCGAAGACATGAAGCGGCCGGCCGCAATCGAAGGTGAGGAAATTGGTGATGTCGACCAAGGCGGAAATCGGCCGCAAGCCGATCGCCGTCAGGCGCCGTTGCAGCCAATCCGGGCTCGGCCCGTTCTTCACGCCGCGGATCAGGCGGCCTAGGAACAGCGGGCAGGCGTCCTTGGTGGCTTCGGCGAAGTCGAGCCGGACATCGATCGGGCTCTGGAACGCGCCCGCGACTGGCGTCGCATCCAACGGCATCAAGCGGCCGAGCCCGGCCGCCGCGAGGTCGCGCGCGATGCCGCGGACGCCGAGGCAATCGGCCCGGTTCGGCGTGATCGCGATATCGAACAGGGGATCGTCGAGCCCGAGCACCGGCGCGAAGGGCTGCCCGACCGGCGCCTCGGCGGGAAGCTCGATGATGCCGGCGTGCTCGTCGGAGAGCCCCATCTCGCGCATCGAGCAGAGCATCCCTTGCGAGGCGACGCCGCGGATGGTGGTCGCCTTGAGCTTGTCGCCGCTCCCCGGGATGGTGGTGCCGATGGCGGCGAACACCGCCCTCATGCCGGTTCGCGCGTTGGGCGCGCCGCAAACCACCTCGACGAGGCCGTTGCCGGTGTCGACCCGGCAGACGCGGAGCCGGTCGGCGTTCGGGTGCGGCTTCGCCTCGATCACATGGGCGATGGTGAAGGGGCGGAGCGTCGCCGCGGGATCGCGCAATTCCTCGAGCTCCAGCCCGAGCGCGGTCAGCTTGTCGGCGATGGTGGCGGCGTCGGCATCCGTCTCGAGATGCTGCTTCAGCCAGGAGAGCGTGAATTTCATCGCCCGAGACCCCGCCCGAGGCTCGGGGCGTCATAAGGCCGGAAGCCGAACTTCTGCAGCCACTGCAAATCCGGCTCGAACATGTCGCGGAGGTCGGGGATGCCGTATTTCAGCATCGCCACCCGGTCGATGCCCATGCCGAAGGCGAAGCCTTGCCATTCGTCGGGGTCGAGCCCGACATGGCGCAGCACCTTGGGATGGACCATGCCGCAGCCGGCGATTTCCAGCCAGTCGTCGCCCTCGCCGATCTTGATCTCGTCGCCCCGACGGCGGCAGCCGATATCGACCTCGGCGGAAGGCTCGGTGAAGGGGAAATAACTCGGCCGGAAGCGCATCTTCAGGCCGTCGATCTCGAAGAAGGCGCGGGCGAAATCGCGCAGCACGCCCTTGAGGTGGCCCATGTGGATGTCGCGGGCGATCACCAGCCCCTCGACCTGATGGAACATCGGCGTATGGGTCTGGTCGCTGTCGCAGCGGAAGGTGCGGCCGGGCGCGATCAACCGATAGGGCGGCGGCGCGGCCTGCATCGAGCGGATTTGCACCGGCGAGGTGTGGGTGCGCAGAAGCGGCCGCCGCCCGTCCGCCTGCGCCGGCAGATAGAAGGTATCGTGCATCTGCCGCGCGGGATGCTCGGGGGGGATGTTCAGGGCGGTGAAATTATGAAAATCGTCTTCGATATCAGGGCCTTGCGCGACCACAAAGCCCATCGCGGCGAAAATCTCGACGATTTCCTCGACCACGTGGCTGACCGGATGGATGCGGCCTTCCGCCTCGGGCCGGGCGGGCAGGGTGACGTCGATCTTCTCGGCCGCCAGGCGCGCCGAGAGTGCGGTTTCGGCCAAGGCCTCGGCGCGGGTCGCAATCTCTTGGCCAAGCCGGTCCTTGAGCCGGTTCAGGATCTGCGCCGTGGCCTTACGCGCGTCTGGGGAGATCTCGGCCAAGCCTTTGAGGCGGCTCGTGATTTCACCCTTCTTGCCGAGCGCCAGCACCCGCACCGCTTCGAGGGCGTCCCGGTCCTCGGCGCCGGCTACCGCCGCCAGGAGATCGCGTTCGAGTGCTTCGAGATCCTCCATCCCCGATCCCGCCCGCGCGGCCGGAGAGCCTCGATCGGCTCCCCGCCCGCCTAGAGGTTGCGTCTAAGGGTCAGCCGGCCTTGGCGAGCGCGGCCTGGGCTTGGGCCGCCAGCGCCGCGAAGGCCTCGGGCTCGCGCACCGCGAGATCGGCGAGAACCTTGCGATCGACCTCGATGCCCGCGTTTTTCAGGCCGTTCATGAAGCGGCCGTAGGTCAGGCCGTTGAGGCGCGCGGCGGCGTTGATGCGCTGAATCCACAGGGCGCGGAAATTGCGCTTGCGCGCGCGCCGGTCGCGATAGGCGTATTGCAGCCCCTTCTCGACCTTCTCGATGGCGATGCGAAAGCTGGATTTGGCGCGCCCGCGGTAGCCGGAAGCGGCCTTGAGCACCTTCTTGTGGCGTGCGTGCGCGGTAACCCCGCGTTTGACTCGCGACATGGCGGGGTCTCCTTAACCGTAGGGCATGAAGGTCTTTTTCACGACCTTCATATCCGCGTCTGCGAGAATGGTGGTGCCGCGGAGCTTGCGGATTTGTTTCGGCGTGCGCTTGATCATGCCGTGGCGCTTTTTCGCCTGATTTCCCCGGACCTTACCGGTCCCGGTAAAGCTGAAGCGCTTTTTCGCGCCGCTTTTGGTCTTGAGCTTGGGCATTTGCGTCCTCGATGTTCGATGGAGCTTCGGGGCGGCCACGGCATGCCCTTGTTTCAGCCGGTCCGCCCGAGAGGCGTGGGTTATAGCCACTCGGCGGCCGGATTGCAAGCCCGGCCGGCACCGCCGGGGCCGCGCCTTGCCGTCGGAAACCCTCTCCCGGCCGCGGGTTTGGCGCCGTTTAGCGGCCGCTCTCCCGGCCCTTGGCGAGGACGTATTCGAGCCGGCGCAGGGCCGCGCGCCTGAGGTCCGCCATGCTGGCGCCGGCCGGGCCGACGATGGAAATTTCCGTGCCGCTCGCCGCGTCCAGCGCCGAAACCTTGACCGCATTGCCGACGCGGCGTACCTCGTAAAGCACCTCTCTCGTCGGGCCAGCCATGTTCTTCTCCCGAGGTCGCAGCCGAGACCGCTTGTCGCACGGCCCGCCACGGCAGTTGTCGGGCCGGCGCTTCGGGTCTAAAAGACCATGTCGTCCGTTCGCCGCCAAGGGGTTTCCATGTCCGCAACCGCCACCGCCGCTCACGCCGCCGCCGCCAAGGCCGCCTTCCGCTGGGAAGATCCGCTCGACCTCGAAAGCGAGCTCAACGAAGAAGAGCACCTGATCCGCGACAGCGCCCGCGATTTCTGCCAGGAGCAGCTGATGCCGCGCATTCGCGAGGCCAACCGCCACGAGAAGGTGGATCGCGACGTGTTCCGCGAGATGGGCGCCCTGGGCTTTCTCGGCTCGACCATCGACGGCTATGGCTGCGCCGGCACCAACTATGTCAGCTATGGCCTGATCGCGCGCGATGTGGAACGGGTCGATTCCGGCTACCGCTCGATGATGAGCGTGCAGTCGAGTCTGGTCAT
>JAJYTL010000154.1 GCA_021793055.1 Pseudomonadota bacterium | reverse complement strand
CAAGACGTAGGCGACGTAGGAACCGACGACGATGAACGCAGGGTGCGCGATGTTGACGATGTCGAGCTGGCCGAAACTGATGGCCAGCCCGATCGACACCGCCGCGTAGAAGCCGCCGAGCAGAATCCCCGCGACGAGGGCGTTCGAAACAAGATCAACCGAAAGCACCACCGCGCGGGACCCTGTCTAAACGCAGACTACTCGTTGAAAGGATAGACGATATTCCCCGATTTCCAAGCTCGCGGATAAAGCACCACCTGCTTGCCCGGCTTCTTGAACTGGTCGAGATCGTTCGGCTTGATGTTGCGGAATTGAACCATCAGCACGCGGCTCTTGGCCCACTCGCCGTTCTTGCCGAACTTGACCTTGCCGACCACGGTGTTGAAGGTGTGCGTGTGCATGTAGGCGGCGAGCTTGGCCTGGTTGAGACCGTGCGTCGCCTCAACCGCCTTGCCGAGCACCTGCATATAGGCATAGGCGTAGGGCGGAAGATACTGGCCCAGCGGATCGACGCCCTTGCCCTTGGCCGCCTTCTCGTACTTTTTCAGAAACGCATTGATGCCGGGAAAGTCGAGCGTCGGCGCGGGCGCCCAGAAGTTCAAGTTGACGATGTTGTCGAGCATCGGACCGAGGTTCTTCTGGATCGGCGCGAATTGCAGGCCGACCATGCCGCCGCCGAACATTTTCGCCTTAAGTCCGACTTCGCGAGCCGCCTTGACGATGCCGACCGATCCCGGCGGATACGAAGCGACATAGACCAGGTCGGGATGCGCAGCCTGGATGGCGCGGACGATCGGCGTGAAATCCGGCGTCCCCGGCGGGTAGGTCTGGTCGTAGACGATCTTCAGACCGTCCCGCTTGGCGTTCTCGCGCGCGCCGCCGGCGGCGTTGAGCGCGAAATCCGAATCCGCAGCGATGATCGCCACCGTCTTCGGCTTCGGATTCTGCTCCATGGCGAGTTGGAAAAAACCCTTCGACCAATCGATCTTCGGTTGCGGGCCGGCGGGCATGATCTGGAAGTAGCGGTCGTAGTTGAACTGCGTATTGACGGCCAAGCCGAACAGCGAGGGAAACACCAGGCCCTTGCGCATCACGATCGGCATCGCCGGCGCGATCTCGTCGGTGCCGTAGCTCGACACCACCAGATCGACTTTGTCGACGTCGAGCAGCTTGGTGTAGATGCCGGGAACCCTGGCCGGGTTGGTAGCGTCGTCGTAATAGACGAACTTCACCGGCCGCCCGAGCAGGCCGCCTTTGGCATTGATGTCGTGCCGCCAGATCTCCATCGAGATCAACGCCGCTTTGCCGGCGCCGGCGAGACCGCCACTCAACGCCATGCTGAAGCCGATCTTGATCGGTTTCGCGGCTTCCGCCCGGTTGGCAGGCAGCGAAACGGCAGCGACGGCCAGTGCCAGCGCGCCAAGCGTCAGCCGGGCGCGCCTCCAGATGCGATGATTGAGCATTTTCACTCCCCGTGTTTTTATAAATTCGTCCTTACCTTGGAACCGAGGACGTTACTTCAAGTTGGTATAGACAGAATCCGCTTCGCGCACAAGAGAGCGAAACGGGCCTCGCATCACCTACCCGAACGCCGGCCCGGCCGCGCCGCGGCGCGATGGCAGCTTGCCGAGCGCGCGCAAAATGCACTCCGGCGTCATCGGCTGCGCCGTGACGCGGGCAGCGAAGGGCCGCAGCGCGTCGTTCACCGCATTCAGCACCGCCGCCGGCGCGGCGGCGACGCCGGCCTCGCCGGTCCCCTTGGCGCCGAGTTCGGATTCCGCGGTCGGCGTGCCGGCGACGTGCCCGATCTCGATATCCGGCATCTCGGCCGCCATCGGCACCAGATAATCGGCCATGTTGGCGTTTTGCATCTGCCCCTGTTCGTCGTAAACGCATTCCTCGTACAGCGCGCCGCCGATGCCCTGGACGATGCCGCCGCGCAACTGCTCGGCGACGAGAAGCGGATTGATCACCGTGCCGCAGTCCTCGACCACCCAGTGCTTGAGCAGCGTCACCGCACCGGTCGCGGTGTCAACCTCGAGATAGGACGCCTGGACGCCGTTGGTGAAAGCGAAGGGATAGCCGCGCGGCACGTAATGGCGCGTCGCCATAAGCTCGGGCTTTACGCCCTCGGGCAGGGCGTCGGTGCGGAAATAGACCATGCGGGCGATCTCGGCGAGATCGAAGCGGGCGGCACCGCTCGCCGCCTCGACTACCTTGCCGTCGCGAATGTCGAGTCGCGCGGGCGGCATTTGCAAAAGCGCGCCGGCGATCTCGAGCACGTTGGCCTTGAGCGCCTTGGTCGCCTGCAAGGTGGCCTCGCCGGCGATGCCGGCCGCGCGCGAGGCCCAATTGTCGCCGCCTTGCGGCGTCGTGTCGGTATCGCCAGTGACCACCCGCACCCGCGCCAGCGGCACGTCGAAAACGCTCGCCGCGATCTGCGCCAGCACGGTCTCGGTGCCCTGGCCCTGCTCGCCGACGCTGGCCTGAAGCGTCAGTCCGCCCTCGGGATCGAGGCGGATGGCGCAGCCGTCCTGGGCCGCGATCGGCGCGCCGCCGGCGCCGTAGAAGGCCGGGCTCGGATTGGTGATCTCGATGAAGCTCGCGAGTCCGATGCCGCGATGAATGCCCCGCGCCCGAAGCGCCGCCTGTTCGGCGCGGAGCGCCTCGTAATCCATCATCTCGAGCATCTTGGCGAGGGCCCGATGGTGCGACAGTCCCTCGAACTTCAAGCCGACGGCCGAGGTCACGGGATAGGCATCGTCCTTGATCAGGTTGCGCCGGCGCATCTCGGCCGGATCGAGACCGAGCGCCGCCGCCGCCCGGTCGATCAGCGCCTCGGTCACCGTGCAGGCGATGGGATGGCCGACGGCGCGGTATTGCGACATCACCACCTTGTTCTGAAAGGCGACGCGAGCGCGGGCGCGATAGGCCGGAAAGACATAGGGGCCGCCGATCAGATTGATCACCTGGTTGGCTTCCACCGCGCTGGTGCGGGGATAGGCGGAATAGGGCCCGACGCCGGTCAGGGCATCGGCGACGAAAGCGAGGATGCGGCCCTCGGCGTCGACCGCCATGCGCCCGCGCACGCGATGGCCGCGGGCGTGAATGTCGCTGACGAAAGATTCGAGCCGGTCGGCGACGAATTTCACCGGCCGCTTGAGCAGAATGGCGAGTGCCACCGTCGCCATCTCGTCCGGGTAGCAATGGATCTTGATGCCGAAGGAGCCGCCGATATCCGGCGCGACAACGCGGATATCGCTCTCGGGCAAGCCGAACTGGCGCGCCATGAGCGCGCGCATCATGTGCGGCGCCTGGCTCGACTGATACAGCGTCAGGCGGCCATCGGCGGCGCGGTAATCGGCGACGATGCCGCGCGGCTCCAGCGTCACGCCGGTTTGGCGGGCAAAATCGAAGGTATCCTCGACCACCGCCGCCGCGGCGGCGAAGGCCGCGTCCACGGCGCCGACCTCGATCCGCCGCTCGAAGGCGAGATTGTCGCCAAGCTCCGGATGCAACACCGGCGCGCCTTCGGCGAGCGCGGCTTCCGGCTCGGTGAGCGGCGGCAGCGCTTCGAAATCGACGGCGATCTTCTGTACCGCGTCCTCGGCGGCGGCCTGCGAGCGCGCGACGACGGCGACGATGGGCTCGCCTTGCGCGAACACGCGATCGAGGGCAAGCGCCGGCTGCGGAGCCGATTTCATTCCCTTGAGATGGCCGAGAACGCCGACCCAAGGCTTGCAAATACCGAGGATATCGGCACCGGTGACGACCCACACCACCTCGCGGCTCGCGGCCGCCGCAGCGACGTCGATCCGCCCGATTCGCGCGTGCGCGTGCGGGCTGCGATAGAAGGCAACATGAAGCATGCGCGCCAGAACGATATCGCCGACATATTGGCCTTGCCCGGCCAGCAGCCGGCGCGCGTTCGGCCGCGCCACGCTACGCCCGATATAGCTGTTCGGCCGATCGAGATAGGAAAGCGGGCTCGCGGGAACGCCATCCGCCGCGCTGCCGCTCATCGGCGCGCCACCTGTCGCCGCTTCGCGGTCGCGTCCACCGCATCCACAATCGCCTGATAGCCGGTGCAGCGGCAGAAGTTGCCGCTGAGGAACCGGCGGATCTCGGCGCGGCCGGCATTCGGCCGCATGGCCAGAAGCTCGGCCGCGGTGAGCAACATGCCGGGGGTGCAGTAGCCGCACTGAAGCGCGTTGCGCTCGTGGAAGGCGGCCTGCAGATCGGCGATCTCGCCGCTGTCGCTCAAGCCCTCGATGGTCTCGACGCGCCGCCCCGCCGCCTGCACCGCGTAGATCAGGCAGCCGCGCACGATACGCCCATCGAGCCGCACGGTGCAGGCGCCGCAAACGCCCTGCTCGCACCCGAGATGGGAGCCGGTGAGGCCGAACTCGCGGCGGAGGAAATCGACCAGATGGGTGCGCGCGTCGGCGCGTCCCGTCACGCTCTCGCCGTTGACGGTGAGCGTGATCTCGATCAGCCCGTCCAGCGCTAGCGACGACGACGGCATCCCGCCCCTCCCCATATTCGCTTGCCGAGCGCCGGTGGCGTCCGCAGCAACTGAGCAATTGATCATTATTCCAAAGTCGAAAGCCCTGTCAACCGAGGGTGCCAAAGGTACGCCGGCCCAAATGGCACGGCGGTTCCCCAAACCGGCGCCGCGAAACCGTGGGCCGCGCCGAGGCCGGGCGGAAAACGTCTCGCTTTTCCGCCATTTTTTTCTTCCCCCTTGCGCACGGCGGCGCCTTGTTCTAGCTTATCATTTGATCAATGAAAAACGGGGGGCGTCGTGCCGCTCACAAGTCTGCAGCACTTCCTGGTCTATGCCGCCGATCTCGAGGCGACCAAGGATTTCTACGTCGATGTCCTCGGCCTCAAGGTCGGCAAGCGGCCGCCCTTCAAGTTTCCCGGTTATTGGCTCTATCTCGGGCGCGACGCCTGCATCCATCTCGCCGGACCGTCGGCCAACGCGTCGCAGATGTACCACCTCGGCCGCCAGGGTGAGAGCCGGGGCGCGAGCACCGGCGCGATCGATCACATCGCCTTCCAGGGCGCGAACTACCCGGCGATGCTGGCCAAGCTCAAGCGCCTCGGGCTCGAAACGCGGCTCCGCACCGTGCCCGAGCAGGGCCTGCGGCAGATTTTCATCAGCGATCCGAACGGCGTCACCCTGGAGCTGAATTTCGCCGCCGCGCGCACCGCGAAGACCCCGGCCCGAGGCGCCGCAAAACCGGCGGCCAAGACGGCGGCGAAAGCGGCGGCGAAGACGAAACCCGCGACTAAGGCCGGCGCCGGGCGCCGGCCGGCCGCCAAAGCGAAGCGCGCAAGCTAGCGGATGGCGGCTCCCGACGCTCTGACATCGCGCGGCGAGCGACCGACGCGCGACGACATGCTGGCGCGCGCCCGCGCGCTGGCGCCGGCGTTGCGCGCGCGCGCCGCCCGGACCGAGGAACTCCGCCGCCTGCCGGACGAAACCGAGGCCGATTTCCATGCCAACGGTCTGTTCCGCATGGTGCAGCCGGCCCACGTCGGCGGCGCCGAACTCGACTATCGCCTGCTCTTGGATAGCGCCGCCGAGGTCGCCAAGGCCTGCGCATCGAGCGCCTGGAATCTCGCCAACCTCGCCAGTCACCATTGGATGCTGGCGCTGTTTCCAGCGCCGGCGCAGGACGAGATCTGGGGCGAGTCGCCGGATCATCTCATCGCCTCGGCGCTGATTTTCCCGGCCGGCCGGGCCAAGCGCGTCGCCGGCGGCTACCGCTTGAGCGGCCATTGGCCGTTTTCCAGCGGCGTCGACAATTCCGCCTGGAACATGCTGGGCGGCACGGTCGAAAGCGGCGACGGCGGCGCGCCGGCGCTTCGCATCTTCCTCGTGCCGCGCGCCGATTACCGCATCCTCGACACCTGGCACGCCATGGGTCTCGCCGGCACCGGCAGCAAGGACGTAGCAGCCGAGGATATCTTCGTCCCCGAGCACCGGACGCTCGCGATCGAAGACCTCCGGAACGGCACCCCGCCGGGGCTCGCGCGCAACCCGGCGCCGCTCTATCGGCTGCCGGTATTCCCGCTCTTTCCCTATATCCTGAGCGGCGTCGCCCTCGGCATCGCCGAAGGCGCCTACGAGACCCATCTCGCCGCCCTCACGTCCCGCGTCGCCACCTATTCCGGTACCAAGGTCGGCGATTTCCAGTCGGCGCAAATCAAGACCGCGGAAGCCGGCGCCCTGATCGATGCCGCCGGCATGCTAATGCGGGGCGCTTGCGACCGCGCGGCGGAGATGGCGGCGGCGGGCCAAGCGCCCGACGCGCTCGCCAAGGCGCGATACCGGCGCGACGGCGCCTTCTCGGTCGGCCTTTGCGTCCGCGCGGTCGACCTGCTCTTCGAACTGTCCGGCGGCGGCGGCATCTATACGCGCAATCCGATGCAGCGCGCTTTCCGCGACGCCCATGCGGTCGCCTCGCACATCGCCTTCAACTTCGACGCCGTCGGCGCGACCTATACCCGCGCGGCGCTCGGCCTTCCCCTCGACAACCCGACCCTATGACCGCCGAAATGCAGAAACCCTCCCGCAAGCCGCCCGCGGCCGAAACGCCCAAGCCACAACCGGCCGCCGCCCCGCCGAACCATATCCAGAGCTTCCGCCGCGCGCTCGGCACCTTCGCGACCGGCGTCGCCATCGTCACCACGGTGAGCCCGAGCGGCGAGCCGACCGGCCTCACCGTGAGCTCGTTCAATTCGGTCTCGCTCGATCCGCCGTTGGTGCTGTGGAGCCTGTCGCGCCGCTCCGGCAACTTGAGCATCTATCACGAGGCGAGCCATTTCGCCGTCAACGTGCTTGCCGCCGACCAGATAACGCTGTCGTCGCGATTCTCGACTCCGGGCCCCGACCGCTTCGCCGATCTCGCCACCGAGACCGGCATCGGCGGCGTGCCGCTTCTCCCAGATGTCGCCGCCTGCTTCCAGTGCCGCACCGAATTCCGCTACGAGGGCGGCGATCACATGATCTTCGTCGGCCAGGTCGAGGCCTTCTCCCATAGCGACCGCACGCCGCTCGTCTTCTGCCGCGGCGCCTATGCCGCGCCGACGCCGCTCGATCTCAGCCGGCCGGCCGACCGCCGGCGGGATGCCTGAGCGCATGGCGGAGGCGCCGCGCAAAGCCGCACGCCGGATGTCGCCGGCCGAGCGCGAGAAGCGGATCGTCGAGGCGGCGATCCGGTTTTTCGCCGAGGTCGGCTTCGGCGGCCGCACCCGGGAGCTGGCCGAGCGCATCGGCATGACCCAACCGCTTTTGTTCCGCTACTTTCCGACCAAGGCGGCACTGGTGGAACGGGTCTACCAGGAAGTCTTCCTCAATCGCTGGGACGAAGGCTGGGAGGTGCTGATCCGCAATCGCGACCTGTCGCTTCGCGAACGCCTGGTCGGCTTCTACCGCTCCTATACGCAGGCGATCTTCACCTACGAGTGGATTCGCATCTACATGTACGCCGGGCTGCGCGGCGCCACGCTCAACCGCCGCTACATCAGGCGAAAGAT